>NZ_JBAVMX010000106.1:0-14000 GCF_049690535.1 Methanoregula sp.
TAATTGGTTATGATATCCTCCCATGCACAGATGGAGATACAGTTATTGAGACTTTGCCACTTAAAGACGTCCCCCATCTTTCAGAGTTTATCGCAGGAATTGCCGATAAAAATATAAAAATAATTACTAAAAAAGACCTCTCCAAAATACACGGTTACGCTGTCAGAATTGAAAACGAAATCAATACAATCTATTTATTTAAAAAGAACACCCCAAAAAGATTGCTTGAAAAAGACAAAATTGCATATTTTTTTGGAGCCGAGGGACAATTTAGCGAAATTGATGACCAAATAATTACAATCGAAAAAATTTTCGACGCAGCAGTTCTCATTCCAAACCCCAAAAATCCAGCAAAAATAACCAAAATAGATACTGAAAATTTTTGGTTATCTGACGTCTATATTTTCTTTCATTATCCTTTTGAGTCATTTTTTGATTTCAAAGAGGCTTTTTCATTGGTAATTGAGAACAATCGTGGCTACCTTGAAGAAACAAAATTAGTTGATTCCGTTGACAATCTGGTTAGTTATTGTGGCGATAATGCACGGTTAATTAAAAAACTAGCTCGTATTGTGACGGCAAAGCAATTGGACGCAACCAAAATTGAAAAACTCAAAGAGGTTGCATTAAACTATAAATTAAATGTAAAATTCTCTAAAAAAGATGGAGAGGAAAGTGAAAAATTAACTGTAGAGAATGATACCATTCGAGAAGTACTGCATTTACTTGATGATGATTATGGTAAATCAGAAATCAGAAATCAAAAATGTTTGATGATTACAAAGAACGAAATACACTGATTTGTCACAATTCAAATCACAGGGGATTATAATGCCAGTAATTCAATCAGAAGGGGAACTTAAAACTCATTTAAAAGAACAAATTGACTTTTTACAACGTTCTGCAAAAGCATATGACGAGGGGTATACAAGCGAGGCAAAAAGGATAGCTATGGTACTTCGGATATTATTGCATGATACATCGTCTTCCACTTCATTAATGACACTACTAAACAAGAAAAAAATAAAATTTTACAATACTGCATCAACTTATTGCGCGGGCAATTTAGCAACAATGAGACTTATTAATATCGGGATGGGCGTCAAAGATGGCAAACCTTTTGCCTCCTATCATGCCCCTCTTGACAACCGCCCTCCCACAGTAAATGTAAATCGGAAAAGTGATTTTGATCAATGGTGGAATGAGACGGTAATTATAGACTTGTGTAAAAATGAATTTTCTCGAAAAAATTTAGTTCTTAATGTCTGCAATAAAGATGGCGGGGCACATATAGACCCAGAATTAAATCAAGCATATGCCGATTTAACCAGATTTAACTCATTAGGATGGGAATTTGGAAATCCCGATAGAAAATTTTCGTTAACTGAGCCCGAGTTGGCCAATATTCGTCAAATATGTCACGAAGTTTTAAAAACGTTTAAAGACGAATTTCCCGAATATTTTGTTTAGTTTTGTCACGATCCAAACCGCTAATAACCATCAATTCTTATTTTCACAAACCACAACTGCCGATTTTTGACAGGCTTATCTGAGATAGGCTACCTGCCGACAACTTGACAGAACCTGTTAGTACGAACTGGGTCATTTCTCCCTGACGTCTACTCACAATCGTTTCATATGCGAAGCTATATTGCGTTTTTTTCCCCAATGCTGGTATGAGCAAAAAGGTCATCGGACTCTTAGGCAGTCCCCTACCTGAAGGCAACACCGCACAGTTGCTTGCACGGGCAATGCAGGGAGCCAGGGATGCCGGTTGTGATGTGGAGCTCATAACGGTTGCAAACCTCGATTTCCAGGGCTGTCAGGAGAAATTTTTCTGCCAGGATCACGAGACCTGTATCCTTGACGATGATATGCAGCAGATTTACCCGAAATTTGTAGATATGGATGGCCTTATCCTCGCGACCCCGGTAATGACGATGGGAATTCCCGGCACGCTCAAATCGTTCATGGACCGGTTCCAGGTCTTTTTCATGGCCAAGTACCACCGGAAGCAACCTCTGGTGTCTCCGGATCAGAAAGCAGGACGCAACGGTCTTTTCATCTGCATCTCCGGGATGGATATTCCGGAAGTATTTGTCGGACCAAAACTGACGGTCAGGGCTTTTTTTGACATCATCGACTGCCAGTACCGGGACGAGCTCCTGATAAATGGCATGGACCGGATCAAGGATGTCAAAACAAGGCCGGATATCCTCGATGCAGCATATAAAAAGGGACACGCTTTGGGAGTGTCGCTTGCTGCAGCCGGGCAGCCACATGAGAAATAATGGATTAACCACAGATTACATCCGCTCAACTCTGAAAAAGACACCAGACCGACAAAAAAGAATATCCATCTGGGTAAAGCTGACCAACTACACTTTACACCCTATGTAATTACCGTTTCCGGATTATCTGTACCCGAGCCCGCGGATCATCAGACCAGCCCTTTCTCTTTCATGCTGGAAAAACCGGTCTTTGTGATGATGATATGGTCTAGAAGCTGGATCCCAAGCAGGGTTCCTGCCTCATGGAGCTGCCGGGTGATGGCGATATCATGGGTGCTTGCGTCAAGCGATCCTGACGGGTGGTTGTGTACGCAGATGACGGATGCTGCCCGGTCGGTGATCGCACCGGCAAATACTTCCCGGGGATGGACGAGACTGTGATTGAGGATACCGATCGTGACCACCCGGCTCCTGATTACCTCCCCGGCACCGGTCAGGCTGATACAGATAAAATACTCCTGCGGTTTTTCCCGGTAGGTTCCCACGAGCGGCAGGATATCCTCCGGTTTCTGGATCTTTATGGTAACGGAGGGTTCGTACCTGCGGCGCCCGAGTTCAAGGCAGGCCATGATCTGGGCGGCTTTTGTCGGCCCGATGCCCCCGATAGTCAGCACATCTTCATACCGGATCTCCCGGGTATGATCGCCAAACATCGCGGAGAGGTCCTTTGCGATCATACGGACGTCCCGGTTTATCACCCCTCTCCCAAGGATGGCCTCGATGAGTTCAGTGTCGGTGAGTGCCGCCACACCTTTTTTT
Source organism: Methanoregula sp. (assembly GCF_049690535.1). Taxonomy (GTDB): domain Archaea; phylum Halobacteriota; class Methanomicrobia; order Methanomicrobiales; family Methanospirillaceae; genus Methanoregula. The sequence goes on from NZ_JBAVMX010000106.1 coordinate 3,051, forward strand.
GCGATCTTTTCCCGCGGGCGGTCATGCTCGGGGACATCTTTCATCTTTTTCATGATACGACCCGGGGCTGGCAGATACACGGTACCGGCACCTGTTCATGCATACGTATGCGTGGTTTTCCCCGGTCTATAACCTCTTTCATATTTATTCCGACAGATGCCGGCATCAGGACAATTTTATGATCCTTCTGCCCTATGAAGAATCTTTAAGTAAAACTCTGACTATACCTTCCCTCATGACAACCCAAAAGAATGCAATGGATGCATTTGCCGGCGAATCTCAGGCAAACCGGAAGTATCTTGCGTTTTCCGAAAAAGCTGCTGCCGACGGGTTCAAAAATGTTGCAACACTGTTCAAGGCAGCATCAGAAGCTGAGGCGATCCACGCAAAGAAGCTCTTAAAAGTACTCGGGATCATCGATACCACCCAGAAGAACCTTGAGGGAAGTATCGAAGGTGAGACCCACGAGTATTCCTCCATGTACCCTGCCTTTGTCAAAGAGGCTGAAGCCGAGAAGAAGAGCGATGCGGTGCTTGCATTTACCCTTGCCATGAAAGCAGAAGCGGTTCATGCAGACCTGTACAAAAAAGCACTTGCCGCTCTCAAAGCCGGTCATGATCTCGGCAGGGAGTCGATCTTCCTCTGTCCGGTCTGCGGCAATATCGAGATCGGAAAGGCCCCGGACAAGTGCCCGATCTGCGGGGTATTCGGAAAGCAGTTCCGCGAAATTACCCTTTAACTTTTTTTTAAATCTGTGATTCGAAAATCCACTGCACCCCGTACTCCATCCAGTTATAGGAGTCCGGTCCTGAATCGTGAATTGATCAAAATGGGTTTATGGTTTTTTGCTGCGTCGCTTATGGGCCCAGAATATAACCACCACAAGAGCAATCAGCGTCGCCCATGATGCAGAGTAGATCACGATGATTGGATATTCGAGGATTGCTTTTGGCAGCGACGATACCGGGTTCGGTTTCTGTGGCTCTGTCGCGGTGAACGCGACGCTCACCCCCGCCGGGAACCGGCCCGTGCCGCCGAAGAAGTGTACGAGCACCGTGGCATTGCCTGATACGATGGTGCCGGTGACGGGTGCGTTGTTGGTGGCCGGGAAAGCAACCGCCCGCGTGAGCCGGGTGTCCTGATCTTTGAGCTCCACGTACCACTCATCCGGGTAGACTCCTGAATAGGCATCCGTAGCCTGAATGGTCAGCTGCGAGCCGGGTGGGACTGCAATATGCCAGACCCCCTCTTCGGTCCGGTTTGAAAAGGTCAGGTCCCGTGATGCGCTCTCCCCGACACCCAGTACGATAGTGCCCGAAGTAAGAAAGGCTGGGGCCGTACTGTTGGGGAGCGACAGGATCCCTGTTCCCGGAGCAGCGGTGCACTGGAAACGGTCATCCATGACCTCCCCGTAGGAAAGTGCCCGGTTGTAAATCCTGACCTCATCGATCCCCCCGTTAAGATAATCGGGCTGGTTCTGGTCGGGTGTATCTACATTCCCTGCATTGGCGCCGACCTGAACATAATTAGCATCTGTGTAGCGGATTACCCCGGTTGTATTTACTTGGTTGCGGAGAATGCCATCAAGATAAATATCGGAGGTCTGGCGGTCATACGTACCGGTCACGTGGTGCCATTGCCCGGTACTGATACTCTCGTGCGGAATAACTACCGACACATCCCTGGAATTATCAAGGGCCAGCGTCCACCAGAGATCGTCCCCGTCACCGAATCCAAGCCGGTACCCCCCTCCATTATCGTATGTCGAGATTAGTGTCTGGGGTGCCGTGTTGTTTACGTAGAACCAGAGAGAGACCGTGATCGCATCGGTGGGATGGTTTTGTGAGGTGTACGGGATGGAGACGTAATTTGCATTCCCGTCCAGTATCAGCGCTTTCACGCAACCGCTGTTCAGAACACGGAGTACGCTGCCGTGGATCGTGCCGGTGTTTCCATTCCCGGATGCATCAAGGGCTGCACTGCCACTTCCCTCGTTGAAGTTGAGATAGACCGCCGGGCCGCTGGTAACAGGCGCCGTGCCGGATGCTGTAGCAACGGCGGGAATACTGATCAGCAGCACAAATACCATTCCCCAGACAATTCCCCGGTAAGGGTTACAGCCGGCGTTCATGTGCAAGGCACTTCTCCAGTCTTTTGTATAATGGGTGTATTAGGGCTCACGGGAAAAGAAATTTGCGTTTGTGCTTTGCCCGTCACATGCACCTGCACAATCTTTATATCCGTCGGAAACCTCTTCGCATTCATGAGTATGGTCACCGTCTATTCCACCAAAAACTGTCCGTACTGCCGGATGGCAAAGGCGTTCCTCGATAAACAGGGAGTTGCTTACACTGCCATCGATGTCGGTGCAGATGCCGTGGCGGCGCAGAAGATGATTGATCTCTCGGGCCAGCGCGGGGTACCGGTTATAACAGTCGATGATGATGTTATTGTCGGGTATGACTCAGAGCGGTTGAACGCACTGTTCGGGACACCGGCCGGGAGCGGGCAGTATGATGTCATTATCGTGGGCGCCGGCCCGGCCGGGTTGACCGCAGGTGTGTATTGCGCACGTAAACTCTTAAAGACCCTGATAATATCGGAAAATATCGGTGGCCAGGCGCTTGAATCCTGGGCGATCGAGAATTACATGGGCTACCGGATGATCACCGGTGAAGACCTGATGAAAAGGTTCGAGGAGCAGGTGCGCACGCTTGATGTCCGGCTTGAACTGGGCCGGGTGAGCGGTATTGCACCGGAGGACGGCCTTTTTGCGGTGAAAACCGCGTCCGGGATCACGATGAAAGCAAAAAGCCTGATCCTGACGCAGGGCAAACAGCCCCGGACGCTCGGAGTACCGGGTGAGGAGAAATACATGGGGCACGGGCTTTCGATCTGCTCGACCTGCGACGGCCCCCTCTACAAGGGAAAGAAGGTTGCCGTAGTCGGTGGCGGCAACTCCGGGCTCCAGACCGCAGTCGAAATGAGCGGGATCGCAGCATCGGTAAGCCTGATCGTAAGGAGCACGATCAAAGCGGATCCGGTGTACGTGAAAAAACTTGAGGGGATAAAAAATGTCGCCGTGCACCAGCATTCGCAGATCACAGCGCTTGCCGGTGATCCGTTCCTCGAGCGGATTACGATAACAACTGAAGGCGAGGACGACCAGAACATCGATGTCGACGGCGTATTTATCGAAGTCGGCTGGACGCCAAACACTGAGATCCTTGGTGGTCTGGTGGACCTAAACAACAGGGGCGAGATCATCGTTGACGTGGACGGATGCACGAGCCGGCCCGGGATCTTCGCTGCTGGCGATGTGACCGCTGTCAAAAGCAAGCAGATTATTATTGCGGCCGGTGACGGGGCGAAGGCTGCGCTCGAAGCGTTTGAGTACGTGATGAAACAGGGCTGATCTTTTTTTACTGGTGTACGGGTGCGGATCGGGCAGGAAAAATCTGGTCAGGCTGCCAACGATTTCGAAATGACACATTGTTAAATGCTGAAAAAAATATGATTTTACAACTCAACATTTTTTGGTTTCTCCAATCATTTTCTCAATTTTGTCTAAGCGTGCTTGAAGATTCTGACCTGATTTTAAACTGGCAATTTGAGAAGCACCGAATAGAGTAACAGCTGTACCAAAACCATAAAGTACAGCGGGCAGTGAAACACTTTGGGAAATCATGAAACCGGAGCCGAAAATCATCACCAGTGCACCAAAGCCAAGGATGATCCATGCAATAGTATGAGCGTTCATAGTGTTTACTACTCATCGAGAGTTTAAATTCATTATAGAGTGAAATTTCCCGCGCTCAAAAAATTCCGGAAGATCGCTGCGAAATTCGAAAAAATTCCTCCTTGTTGCAGGTCTCACTACGGAGATGCCGTGGGTCTTCGAAAATTGATCCGACCGATCGCCTTCCGGTTGCACGGTTCGAAATTTTTATGGCCGGATTTTTTCGGATGAAAATTTGAAATGCCGGAAAATTTCCGGGACCAGCCAGATTTCGTACAGGAAAAGATCCGGACAATATCATTCAGCCCCCCTCTTGCGCCACCAGTCCCCCGAGGGGGACGGGGCGCATTGCGATTCACTCGGTATTACCTGCACAAGAAAACCTCCAATCTTTCCATCTTTGCGTTACAGGTAATACGGCATTATCTCACTTTGGGGATGCCTACGCGGCGGGGGCGGCAGCCCCCAAGAGCGTTCCCATTCCCCAGAACCACTGTCGATCCCACCTTCTACGGATCGATTTTTCCGACGTAAAATTGAAAAACGCTCACAGCGGCCTCCGGATGGTCGATCTCCCTGTCAGATGACCAACTGGCCGATCCCAAAAATCCTGCCAACAGAAGCCCGCTATTATGCAGGTTTAAGTAGCCCTTAAATCGAGGCATTTTTAAAAATAAGCGATCAAATCGGGATTTTCCAGAGGTGTGGACATCGGTTCCTGTGGAGATGGGATACGGGGTCCGGAAACAGGAAATCGGAGACCAGATTAGGCCCGGATTTGGAGAGAGGAAGGTGGGATTGTGGGGGGTGTTTTAGACTCCAGTTACTGAATAACACATTTACTCTTTCCTCTTCTCCGCCAACCGGTCTTTCTCCCGGTAGCCTTCGAGCAAAACAGTTGCGATATTTTTCACCGGCTTGTCCGTGTGACTCGCGATGTGGAACTCGCAGAACGGACAGGATGTGATGACAAGATCTGCCCCGGTCTTTTTTATTTCATCGCCCCGTCGTTTCCCGAGGGCTGCTGCTTCTTCGGGCACTCCCGATTTCACCCCGCCACCTGACCCGCAGCAGATGGATGGCATCTCGACCAGATCGACCACCTGCCGGATGAGCTGCCGTGGCTCGTCTTTCACATCCTGCCCCCGCATCAGGTGGCAAGGGTCATGGTAGGTCGCTTTGATCGGGAGCCGGGCCGGGGGTTCGATCCCGTACTTCGTGAGCACCTGGTTGATGTCTAGCACCTCAAACGGCGTCACGTAATCGTTCTTGAGGGTCGAACCGCACCCAGCGCACATCGTCATCACGGTGTCGATGCCCCGGGACTGGAACGCGTCGATGTTACGCTGCCTGAGGGAATCGGTGATAGCCAGCTGGCCGGTCCGGATCAGGGGCGATCCGCAGCAAATTTGATCATGAGGGATGATCACACGTATGCCGTTTCTTTTGAGGACTTCGATCGCATCGAGCGCGGACTGCTGCTGGCGCATGTTGTACATGCAGCCGACAAAGAATCCCACGGTTGCTTTTGCCGGCCCGTTCGGCTCGATCCTTTCACCGACAAGCTCCATGAATGTTGGCGTGGTCCGGGTGACACTCCTGCCGGTCTCTTTGATGAGTGCGGCGACTTCCCGGTGCCGGGGCAGCGTGAACCCCCGCTGGTTTGCGAGTGCCCTGAGTTTCTCGATCGCTTTTCCCGGGATCTTTATCTTTTTCGGGCAGGTCGTATAGCAGGCCTGGCAGCTCGTACAGTTAAACAGGCCGTCCCGGATCGCGTCCGGTACCCGGTCGCCGGTGTCACGCGGGTCAAGGGCAAGCCTCATCTCCTGCCTCATTGCGGTCGGCCCGAGGAATTTTGTCACGTCCATCGCCGGGCAGACCGAGACGCAGGCAAGGCACTCGATACAGTCCCGCAGGGGTTTGATCGTGTCGATCTGTTCCTTTGTTGGAAATTTTGATTCCCCCGCTGCGGCCGGTTTCAGCGATGCGATCTGCTCGATCTTCGGGAGAAGATTGACGACGAGATCCTGTTTTACCGGGAGATTTAAGGGCGCAATCGTGATGCCGTCCTGCGCCTCCTCCATGCAGGCAAGCACCGGCTCCCCGTTCACCCGGACTGCGCAGCTCCCGCACTGCCCGGAGCTGCAGCAGTACCGGTACGCGAGCGTGGGATCGATCGTATCGTGGATCGCGTGCAGGACATGGAGGACCCGGGCACCGTCGTTTACGCTGACCGTGTAGGACTCGAAATGAGGGTCTTTGTCCGTTTTCGGGTCAAAGCGCTGGACTCTTACGTGCAACAACTTCATGCCGCTACCTTCCGCTTCTCGATCCCCTCGCGGTTTTTCGCGATGAATGTGTGGCCGTACGGCGAGTGCGCCGCGTCCCATTCCTGCGCAATATCGATCCTCATGTGGGCGCCCCGGGACTCCGGCCTGATCAGTGCCGAGTGGCAGATGAGCGATGCCGTCAGGCACATGTTCTCGACAATGCAGCAGTCCGCGAGGTTTTTCACCGACACTGCCTTAAGCGGCGCCTGCATGAGCCGGTTTATCACGGTGAGCGCATTTCTGAGTCCCGCCTCATCCCGGAAGATCCCGGCACAATTCCACATGGCCTGCTGGAGTTCCGTCCGGACTGCGGCCGGGTTTTTTGTTCCTGCAAGGAACCGGTCGAACCGCTCTTCCTGCCGGGTGATCTGGGCCGGGTCGATCTTCTTTACCCTTTTCTCCGCCCGGGCTGCAAATTCCCCGGCGCGTTTCCCGAAGACCTGCGTATCGGCAAGGGCGTTTCCGCCAAGGCGGTTTGCCCCCTGCACCCCGCCGGCAGATTCGCCGCAGGCAAAAAGGCTTGGCAACGTGGTCTTGCACTCGGGAGTGATTTTCAGGCCGCCCATGATATGGTGAGCGGTCGGGGCGACTTCCATCGGTTCGGTCCGGATGTCCACGCCGAACTTGAGGAACTGTTCGAGCATCACCGGCAGCCGGGTCTCGATCTGCTCCCGTGAAAGGTGTGTGACGTCGAGGTAAACCCCGCCATGCCGCGTGCCCCGGCCGTTTGCGATCTCGGTCGCGATCGCCCGGGCGACCACGTCACGAGTCGAGAGCTCCATACGGTCGGGATCGTATTTTTTCATGAACCGCTCGCCGAGCCGGTTTTTGAGGACGCCCCCCTCCCCTCGTACCGCTTCCGTGATGAGCCGGCCCCGGGCATCGTACGGATACACGGCGCCGGTCGGGTGGAACTGGATCATCTCCATATCGATGAGTTCCGCTCCCGCCCGATAGCCCATCGCAAACCCGTCGCCCGTCCCGCTTGAAGAGTTCGTGGAGACATCGTAGACCCGTGCCCCGCCACCGGTTGCAAGGATCGTGCTGTCGGCTTTGAGGACAACGATCGATCCGTTTTCGTCAAGCGCAATCGCGCCCGAGACCCGGTCGCCGTCTTTGAGCAGATCGATCACGGTCACTTCCTGGAGTTTTGTGACGTCCGCAGAATCTAGCTGCTCCACGAGCGTCATCATCATCTCGTGGCCGGTCCGGTCGCCCGCATAACAGGTCCGTGGGAACCGCTGGCCGCCAAATGCGCGCTGGGCGATCTCGCAGGTGTCTGTGAAATCGAAGACCGCACCCCACCGGATCAGGTCGTCCATACGCAGCGGGGATTCCTGCACGAGGATCTTTACGAGTTCCGGGTCGTTGAGGTATGCTCCCCCTTTGAGCGTGTCCTCGTAGTGGATCTCGCAGGAGTCATCTTTTCGGAGCACTGCGTTGTAGCCCCCTTCGGCCATCGTAGTACAGCCGCCTTTTCCCGCGATGGTTTTTGTGACAAGCACGGTGTCGCCTGAGCCCGCAGCCTCGATTGCCGCCCGCACGCCTGCGCCGCCGCTCCCTATTACCAGCACATGGCAGTCCACCACGTCGTCTGCATGCATATTATAATTCTGTGCGTCGTATGGTTACATAAATAAATGGTACAGCCAGAGTGAGCCGAAATGAGATTTCTGATGAAATTTGGCGGGACTTCCGTTGCCGATGCGCAGTGTATCCGGCGTGTTGTTGACATCCTTGAAAAACACCATAACGCCGGTGATGAACTGGCGGTCGTGGTCTCTGCACAGCGTGGCGTGACCGATCAGCTCATCGCTCTTGCAGAAAAACTTCCCACTGCACCGGACTGCACGGAGGTTGCGCCGCTCATTGCTGCGCTCCGCAAACGTCATATGACCACTCTTGAAGGGGCTGCACCGGATTATGTCGATGAAGTCGGAGCGGTTATTGAGAAACGGCTCGCAAGTCTCCAGCACATTCTTTCTGCGATCCACAACCTGCGGGAGCTCACGCCCCGGTCAAAGGATTACGTCATCTCATATGGGGAACGGCTGCTTGCACCGGTTGTCGGTGCGGCTCTCCGCCAGCGCGGTATCCCGTCGACCGTATTTGACGGCTGCGAGGCCGGTATCCTTACGACTCCCCAGCACGGGGAGGCAACCGCACTCGTTGAAAGCGATGATCGGATAAAAAAGAAGATCGGGCCTCTCTTAAAAAAAGAGATCCCGGTCATCATGGGATTTATGGGCTGTACCGGAAGCGGGATCATCACGACACTTGGCCGGAGCGGATCTGATTATTCCGCGTCCATCATCGGGGCCGGGATCGATGCGGACGAGATCTGGATCTGGACGGATGTCGATGGCATCATGACGTCAGACCCCAGAGTGATCAACGATGCCCGTGTCTTAAACAGCGTCTCGTACATCGAGGTCATGGAACTCTCGTACTTCGGTGCAAAGGTCATGCACCCCCGTTCGATTGATCCCGCGATGAGAAAGAACATCCTTGTCCGGGTGAAAAACACGTTCAATCCCGATGCCCCCGGCACGATGATCGTGAGAAACGGCCACCGGGACAGCCGGGTCGTTAAGGCACTCACCTACCTCGACAAGGTCGCCTCGATCAACATCAACGGCGCCCAGATGATCGGCAGGCCCGGGGTCGCAAAGGCGATCTTCTCCGCGCTTGCCGACAAGGAAGTCAACGTGATGATGATCACCCAGGGTTCAAGCGAGGCGAACATTTCACTTATCGTTGATGAGTCACACCTCCAGACTGCGGTTGCTGCCCTTGGTTTTCTTGCGAAAGATGGCATTGTGCGGGAAGTAACACACAACAAGGATGTCTGCGCCGTTGCCGTCGTAGGGGCCGGTATGGCCGGGGCCGCAGGATCGGGCGGGAGGATCTTTACCGCTCTTGGTAAGGCCGGGATCAATGTGATGATGATCTCGCAGGGTTCAAGCGAGGCAAACATTTCGTTTGTCGTCCGGCAGGAAGACGGCCCGCGTGCAGTCCGGGTGCTGCATGACGAGTTCCGGCTCTCGGAGGAATGTGAATGACCACAAATGCGTACAGCGAAGCGGGCGTCGATATCGATCTTGAAGCGACCGCAATCAGGGCGCTCATCAAAAACCTGAGTTTCAAACGGAAAGGCAGTTACACGATGCTTGGGAACGTCGGCCACTTTGCCGGCCTGATCGATTTTGGCCCCAAAGCCCTTGCCCTCACCACCGATGGCGTGGGTACAAAGATGCTCGTGGCAGACAAACTGCAGGACTGGAGCACGGTCGGGATCGACTGCATTGCAATGAATGTGAACGATCTCTACGTGATGCACGTGGAGCCAATCGCGTTTGTGGATTATATCGCGACTGACCGGCTCTCGGTTGAAAAGATGGCGCAGATCGGCCTTGGTCTCAATGAGGGGGCCCGGCTTGCGAACATCGACATCGTGGGTGGCGAGACCGCGTCGCTGAAGGGATTGGTAAACGGCCTTGACCTTGCCGGTACCTGCATGGGTGTCCAGGCAAAGGACAGGATCGTAACCGGTGAGAAGATCCGGCCCGGCGATAAAATTATAGGCGTCCCATCGACCGGCATCCACAGCAACGGCCTCTCGCTTGCCCGGAATGTTGTGGAGAAATATGCAGACTACGATGAGAAACTTTCGAGTGGAAAGACGCTCGGCCGCGAACTCCTCACACCGACCCGGATCTACCACGAGAGCCTGCATGTGGCCGACACCTGCACGGTGCACGGGATGTGCCACATCACGGGCGGCGGATTGTTGAACTTCCTGCGACTCTCAAAGTTCGGGTTCCGGTTCGACAACCCGCTTACTCCCCCGGAAATCTTCCGGTGGATACAGGAGACCGGGAAGATTTCGCCGGTCGAGATGTACCGGACGTTCAACATGGGCATGGGGTACTCCTATGTCGTCCCGCCGGCATCGGTGGACGCGGTGACAAAACTCGTGGAAGGCGCCCGGGTGGTCGGGGAAGTCATTGAGAAGCCGGGTGCGTGGCTCGGGAACGTACAGATTATCTGAGTCGGGATTTTTCCCGCTGCGATTCTTTTTTTTAGTGTGAAAAATATCTTCACAAAAAATTAAAAAACACGGGGGACTTTAGTCCCCGCACGCATTCGGCTCGTCCGGCACGAATGCGGTTTTCTCTGCCTTATCAGAGACAAGCACGCTGTTTCCCATCGGGTCCTGGATGATTATTGTTACAGGCAACCCGCCGGCTTTGATGCATTCGATCTTTTCAAGGAGCACGCGGCCGTTCTCTTTCTCCGTCTCGTCCCCGTCTTTTACCGCGATCTTGATAGCCTGGGCGATCCGGTCGAGCACTCCTTCAACATTGCTCACGAACCCTTCACAGGCTGGGCCCGGATCGATCCGGACGCCGAGCTCCGGGATCTCTAAGATACCGGTCATGCTCCGTACTACGCGTACATCTAGGTCTTCTTTTGTCGTGACCCGCATCTCGTACCGCACCGGCCCGGCATCTTTGAGGAGCTGGGTATCCACGTACCGGTAACCGCAGGACGGGCAGATGGCAGAGATAATAAGAATATCAGAAAAATAGGGGATATTTTCCGTCTGGTAGAGATATTCTATTTCGGTATTGCAGTATGGACACGGTCCCGGAACGATCGTGCGCAAAGGGTTATGCCCCGCCAATCTTGTCGCGCGAGATCTTCACGGACATCGGTGTCAGGACGACGTACCGCTGGTCGCCGAGGCCGATGATATCTCCGTTGACATCCTTTGCGACTTCCTTTAAGTCCTTTAAGACGCGCTCATAGGAGATCTTGTCCATTTTGAGGCGCGAGATATCGACGATCACGATATTCCCATTGTAGACCTCGTCTTTT
>NZ_JBAVMX010000107.1:0-11513 GCF_049690535.1 Methanoregula sp.
GTTCTTTTGCTACCTCCTCACAGATACACAATTCCCTGGGAAGTCCACACGTCGGGCAAATGCCACCAATCATTACAGCTATTTTTAAGTTCTGGTTATTTATTACTTGGCATTGTCGGAACGATATCCGGCCGGAAAACCGCGTTTGCATCTGTTTTTGACACGTATTCGTTTTATGTGCGGGCAATCCAATGATTGAGTATGTCTCTCATGGTCGTGGGTTCTTCGTCGCACGTGGGAAAAAGCGTGACGGTTGCTGCGATCTGCCGGTGCCTGGTGCGCCGGGGGATGAGCGTTGCACCGTTCAAGTCCCAGAACATGAGCCTGAACTCATTTGTGACTGATGATGGCGGGGAGATCGGGATGGCACAAGCGATGCAGGCATGGGCTGCACGGCTATCTCCCACCACTGACATGAACCCGGTGCTGCTCAAGCCAAAGGGCGACTGTATCTCGCAGGTAGTGCTTTTCGGTCACCCGTATAAGGATGTCCCGATAGCGGAGTACTACCGGGAAACCCCCTACCTGCTCACGGAAGCAGTGGCCGCATTCCAGCGCCTTGAACAGGAATATGGCCAGGTCGTGGTCGAAGGGGCGGGTGGGGCAGCCGAGATAAACCTGTACGACCGGGACATTGCAAATACTCTGCTCGCCGAAAAACTCACCCTCCCCCTTATCCTCGTGGCAGATATCGAAAGAGGCGGGGTATTTGCCCAGATATACGGTACCATCCAACTCCTGCCGGAACGGGTCCGGCCGCTGGTGAAGGGAATCATCATTAACAAGTTCCGGGGAGATCCGGCCATCTTTGTCCCGGGTGTAAAGATGATCGAGGAACTGACGGGTGTACCGGTGCTTGGTGTCGTGCCCTATTTCCCCCTCCCCCTCCCCAGTGAAGATTCCCTTTCCATCGGGGATAAGACGGCCCGGGAGTTTCCGGTCCGGATTGCGGTCATCCGTCTCCCCCATATCTCCAATTTTACGGATTTCGAACTGCTCGAACAGTACGCGGCAGTTGATTACGTTTCCTGCGGTGCCGCACTGACGAGATACGACTGCATTATCATCCCCGGCACAAAGAACACCATCGATGATCTTGCCGCGATCAGGGCACAGGGAACAGATCGCGAACTGCAGGAGGCGCGTGCAAGAAACGTGCCGGTGATCGGGATCTGCGGGGGATACCAGATGCTGGGAAAAACCCTCATAGATGAAGGTTTTGAATCGGCCGCAGGAATTTATGAGGGGCTCGGATTGCTTGATTGTGTCACCCGTTTTGCCTCGTATTCCAAAAATACCACGCAGGTGGAACGCAATGCATGCCCGGTTCCGCCGATTCTCTCATCTATGGGCACGGTGACCGGGTACGAGATCCATATGGGTGTTACCGGAGAAGGAACGGACAGAGAGGCGTTGTGCGGAGATGGCAGGGTAAGTGCCGACGGGCTTGTCTTTGGCACCTACATGCACGGACTGTTTTTAAACCCGTCAGCGGTAAATGCGCTGCTTTCCTATCTTTACGGGAAAAAAAGGCTGCCTTTTATCCCGATTGTTCAGGTAGACAACGATCCCTACGATACCCTTGCGACGTTTTTCGAGCAGCACGTGGACATGGCTGCAATTCTTGCATTAATGAAAAAATAGGCGGATCGCGGGAGACGCCGCGTGTTTCATGAGGGAGATTTAGCCGATGATATTCGTGATGCTGTGGAATCCCTCACCCTGCCGGTCCGCACACCTGACGGCTTGGACCGTAGAGAGATCCACATTTTCGGTCACCCGGCACTTAACGCAGTAGGCCAGTGACGGGGATTTCACGTACCGATCTTTTACTTTGAACTCACGGCTGTGGATGCAGAGCCGACAGTAATCGACCGGTTCCCGTTTCTCCGGCAGGCACTGGACGGTACCATCTCTAACGTCAAGTTCCCGGTATGTATCAGATCCCATAGCAGTGCCCTCTTGTATCCCATAGTATCTCCGGCACTATACTTAAAACAGTTTAACGCCAAAATTAGAGTCATGAAGGTGTGTATCATGTGCGGGGGCGAAGGAACACGCCTGCGCCCTCTCACATTCGAGCGTCCGAAACCCTGTATCCCGATTGTCAACCGACCGTCAATCCAGCATCTTGTCTCACACCTGTCCAATATGGGGTTCCGCGAAGTAGTGATGACCCTCGGGTACATGGGAAATGATATCGAGGCGGCACTCGGTGACGGCTCGCTCTTTGGCGTCGATATCACCTATGTCCATGAGAAGACCAAGCTCGGTACTGCCGGCAGCGTGAGAAATGCCAGGAAATACCTCGATGATCAGGATTTTCTGGTCGTCGGCGGCGACCATGTTACCGACTTAAATGTCCTTGAATTCTACCGATTCCACAAGAGTGAGAAGGCAATAACGTCCATAGGCCTTATTTCTATTGACGATCCCGGCGAGTACGGTATCGCTGAAATCGATGTCAACTACGAGATAAAGCGGTTCAAGGAAAAGCCATCCCCGGGTGAGATCTTCTCTAATCTCGCAAGCACGGGGATGTATGTCTGCAAACCTGATATTTTCGATCATATCCCTCCAGGGAAAAAATTTGATTTTGCACGTGACCTGTTCCCGCATCTGATGGACGAGGGAAAGATCCTCAAAGGCTGGCTTGCTAGGGGGAACTGGACAGATGTGGGGAGCCCGCACTCGCTCCGGCAGGCTGAGCGCTGGAAACTGCAGGACATCACGATCACCGATATCATTGGCGACCTTTCCATGCACGGCGCACGGGTGCAGGGCCCGGTGCAGCTGGGCGACGCGATCACGCTCGGGAAGAACACCCGGGTTATCGGGCCGGTTGCAATTGGATCAGGGACGACCATCGGGAATAACGTGCTGATCGGCCCCTACACGAGTATCGGTGAGCGGTGCATCATACGGAACAATGCAAAGATCTTCTCCTCGTCCCTCTACAACAGGGCAGTCATCGGCGCTAATACCACGATCTCGGGAAGTATCATCGATAATGATACCCAGATCGGGGAAGGTTGCTGTATAGAGAACGATACCGTGATCGGCCCCAGGGTTGTTTTGCGCAGCAACGTTGTGGTACATTCAAAGACCCGGGTCTGGCCTGAAGTCGTGGTTCCGGAGGGTGCTATCGTAAAAGAGCATATCCTCAACGAAAAGTTCGACGTCAGGTGCGAAGGGTCGTAAAAAAAGTATACTTTTTTCAGGCCCGTTTCACCAGCCGGTGCGTAATTGCAACAAGCGGATGGCGTGCATAATCCAGTACCTGCACATCATCGAGGGTTTTTAGATTCATCGTGTTTGCCGTCCGCTCCATGCCCAGTTCCACGTCCTCGCGGATCTCAATGATATATGCGTCAAGCGCCGTTATGCCAAGCCTCTTTGCAGCTATCGCGCGGTGGTGACCGTCCACGAGGATAATCCGGCCAGGCCTTTTCACCACGATGATGGGTTCCGCCAGCCCTTTTTTGATCTCGTAGATCCTGCCCTCAAGTTCGTCCTCGTAAATCTTGGACTGGGTGGGAAGCAGATCCTTGACTGGCACAATGCCCCGGTTGAGCGTGGGATCGACGCCGTAGAGTTTTTTTAAGGTCGTCATAAAATTGAAGACTTTTTCCGGGGATACATGCTCGATCTGCGAGCGGATCACATCGGAATTGGAGATGATCCCCAGTAGGTGATTTTTCTCATCCACGACGGGAAGCTTCTGGATACCGCTCCTGAAGATCACCCGTGCCGCATCGGTAATATCCATCTCGGGATCCGCGACGATCAGTTCTCCTGACATGGCCTGTTCAATCGTTTCGCCCGGTTTTACAAAGAGGAGGTCGCGGGCTGCGATATACCCGACCACTGCCGAACCGTCAACGACCGGGAAGCCGTCGTGATTGGTCTGCTGGATCTTTTCTATAACCGATTGTACCGTGCCATGAAGATCCACGCTGACGACATCATAGGTCATATAATCCTTGACCTTTTTTTTGTCCATCAGTACAATTTCCGGTGCTGATGACATTAAAGAATCGGTAAAAAAAGTATGCGTGGGGCAGTGGATCAATTCAATGGCGATGCGTGAAACCGGTGCAATATTTAAACGTTTGAGATAGACGTCCAGTACCCCGTTCTTGAAACTGGCTTTGGCATCGTTTTCGGTTACATCTGGCAAAAAACATCATGGAAGTGCCGCAGGTTCCGGGAAATTACCCGATCCGTATTTTATCAGAATAGTTTATGACCGTTAAACATTGACTTAATAAGGAGGATTTTAGTAATGGGCGCAAAAAAACAGGCTGCAAAATCAAAGAGAGCGTGGGTAAAAATACTTGCGATTGTCGCCGGAGTACTTTTTGTCGTACTCATGGTGGTATCCGCAATGGGTTCAAGCTGGATTTCATCGCTTGCCACAGTGAAACCCGGCGATGTGGTTGTACTGGACTATACCCTGCGGGATGCGCAGGGAAACCCGCTCCTCACCTCGAACCAGCAGCTGTACACGCAGCTTGTCGGTGAGGGTTCCGGTATCATGTATTCAAAGCAGCTCACCATAACTGCAAACCAGTCCCCATCGACCGCAATATTCCCGGTACAGGTCTATACAGAGAAGAGTGGCTGGACCAACCAGTTTGCACTGTTTGCGAGCGAGTACACCACGATCAGTACCGGTGTTGTCGGGCTCAGGACGAACGGTGCGAAAACGATCTCTCTCACATCTGCCCAGCCCATGACACAGTTCTGGTCAGAAAAACAGCTGGAACTCAATAACATGACGCTTTCATCGATGCAGGTTGGCGAGCTCATAGACCTTGGTGTTTCCGATAACCCCAATGCAACAGCGGCCAACAGCACCGCTCAGACGTATATACGAATCGGTGAGATCACCAACAAGACTTCTGACGGAGTCAACATCGATTTCTCCTATCCTCGCGTTGACGTTACGGTCATCTCGATCAACCCGGTTTCGAGCTGATCACCCGAATATTTTTTTTGTCTTTTATATGCAGGCGCAACTGTTTACCGGGGTAATTCATAAAAACCGGATATTTGCTCCTGACTGACCAAGCCTCCTCCCGGCACAATGCCGTAAACGTGATGTTAGTTTTGACCTTCACGGTACGTGGTCTTCATTTACACCTGGAGAACGGGCGCTAAAAATACCAAAAAAAGGATCTTATGAACGGACCCCGTAGATACGCTTGATCTTGTGAGCGATCGTCTTCCAGCCCTCTTTTCTCATCAGGGGACCGTCGCGCAGTTTGATGTGGGAGAGTTTGAACCGTTTCCCATCGACAACGTACTTCTCACCAACCACAAACTCATCCTCACCTTCGCATTCCATGTAGAGCGGGATCGTTTTCCTGCCATCATGGACTGAGATCTTTACGACTACCCGGTCGATGGTTCTCGTCCAGAGGGTGGTGATGTCCTTTGCCTTTGCACGCGGCAGCCTGCGCCCCCCGCATTCGATCGCCGTCACTTCGACCCCGTAGGCTTCGTCCCCGCACTCTGCCACGAGGTGGTCGTCAAGGAAACACTCGTCATCCGGGTCAAATTCGATGGTGCCGGTAAGTGAAGTTCCTTCACGGGAGACAATCGTTTTTATCACAAGCAGTTCCGGTTCCTTCTCCCAGGGTATCCGGTGGTGGTGCCCGCACGTGGTGCACCGGACAAGGCGGTCGCGAGACTCAGCGAGGACCTCGTGCTCGGTCTCTTCCCTGCACTCGGGACACAAAACGGTGATAAACATTAAAATATGAATGGCAACCCTCACATGATAAAGCATGAAGGCGCAGGAGATTATCCGGTGCCGGGGGCATCCCCTCGTCCTTGGCACCCACCCGACCACGTTTGAAGTGACATGCGAGGAGCATCTTACCGGGAACGGAAACTGCATCATCGGGGTCGCTGCCGACAGGGGCTGCGCCGGCCTTTCAGCGGAGTTCAGACAGGTCCTCGCTCACGATGACGCGGTTCTTGTAACACAGCTTTCTGCGGGGAACGCTGAAGTTGTGGTGCGATCCCGGGGATCGGCGAACCTGACTCTCGATCACCCGACAAACCTGGTCTGGCGGCGAAGCTCGTTTACCTGCGGCAGGACGATTGGCATCTGCTCGGATCACGTGGCTGCAACACTGCCCCGGGATCTTATCGCCGCACTCCGGAACGTAGAAGAGATGACGGTAACCCTGACCGTCACGCGTCCCGGCTGAGCGTGGTAATCTTCTCTTCGGCCCCGGCAAGCAGGGTTTCGCACTGTTTGACAAGCGCTGCACCTTGTTCGTATAACTTCATGCTCTCGTCGAGACTCGTACCGCCGTCCTCGATCTTAGCGATGATCTGCCGCAACTGCTCGATCTTTTCCTCATAGGTTTCCGTCATGATCCACACGCTCCACTGTTACCCGGCTCCTGCCATCGTAAAACCGCAGGTTCAGCCGGTCGTTCTCCCTGATGGCATCTGTGGACCTCACCACGACACCCTCCTTTTCTGCCATACAGTATCCCCGGGCAAGTACCGCACGCGGGCTCCTCCCGTCAAGTGCAGTCTTCATCTCCGCGAGCATGAGACGGTCGCGCTCGATCCGTGTCGAGTACGACCGTTCAAGCCGGTCAGAGAGATCCGCGGTTGCCTGCCGTTTCTCACCAATTTTCCGGCAGAATCTCTGCGGGCGGAGCCGGTCCCGGAGCGCAGCGATATCCTCCTGCGCACGTGAGACGCGGGCAAGCAGTGCCCCGCCCAGCTGGCACCGGAGATCCCGGAGTGCGATCCGGAGGTCTTTCCTGTCCGGGACCACCAGTTCGGCCGCAGCCGAGGGGGTGGGCGCCCGCATATCGGCAGCGAGATCGGCAAGCGTCACGTCGACCTCGTGGCCGATGGCCGATACGACCGGCACCGGGCAGGCAGCAATTGCCCGCACGACATCGGGGTGGTTGAAAGGGAAGAGATCCTCGAAGCTCCCGCCGCCACGTGCGACGATCACCACATCCACCAGCCCTGCGACCCGATTGATTGCCCGTGCGATCTCCCTGTGGGCCTCATCACCCTGCACCGAAGTCGGGGAAATGACGATCTCCACAGGATAGCGTCGGGCAATCACGGTGCGGATATCGTGAATGACCGCACCTGTTTCTGATGTGACCACCCCCACCCGTGCGGGAAACGAAGGCAGCAGGCGTTTCCGTTCCGTGGCAAAACAGCCTTCCGCTGCCAGTTCCTTTTTCCATCTCTCGACAAGGAGGTATTTCTCCCCGGCTCCCGCCCGGGTCATCGATTTTACCTGTAACTGGTAGGACCCGTGCGGTGGGTATACCCGTACCGAACCGGTGACAACGACTGCCATGCCATCCTCCGGCTCAAAGGAAAGCCGGTCGGCATCCGACCGCCACATGACACACCTGATCACCGCTGCGGTGCTCCCGCCCCCTTTCTCCGAGAGGGAGAAGTAGCGGTGGCCCCGGGTGTGGTGCGTGTAATTGGTAACCTCGCCCTGCACCTTCATATCCTGCAGCTGGCGGTCATCGAGAAGGCGTTCGATGATACCGGAGACCTCACCGACCGTGAGCGGAGCGTCAGGCAGGACGGGCAATTCTTTTGGTTCCTGCACCTCGGGGGGTTCGGTGCGGTAAAACCAGTCCATGAAGGAAATATTATGCACAAAGCGCTTATCAATTAGTATTATCATGACTGCCTACGGCGTTTCGAGCATGTTCTTCCACGAATATACATCAGAGGAAATCTTCTCGTTTGCTGCACAGGCAGGTCTCGACGGGATCGAGTACTGGCTGGAGACACCACACTTCTGGCTCCGCAACCTCCCGGCAGACGAGGTATTGGCCTGCCGTCGGTCCCACCCGGAGATCGCCACGCTTACCGTCCACACGCCGGTTCTTGACCTGAATCCCTGCTCCATCAATCCCGACGTCGCAGAGATTTCAGTTGCCTACGCAGTCCGGTCGCTTGAAATGGCGCAGATGCTCGGGGCCAGTGTCCTCACCGTCCACCCCGGCCGAAGGACAGCAAAACGTCCCCCGGGCGAGGCGGACCGTGCCCGGTTCGACTATTATATCGGGGCGCTCCGCGAGGCCGCCTTCAAGGATACGGTCACCGTCGCGATCGAAAACATGGAACCTGCCGTCAATTCCCTTATTTGCACTCCAGAACGGATGCGGGACGTGCTTGATTCTGAACCATGGCTTAAGTTCACGCTCGATACCTCACACGCGCTCGCGGCATCCGAGGAGATTGTGATGCAGTACATCGATCTCTGCGCAGAACGGCTTGCAAACGTGCATATCAGCCGTGCTGAAAACGGGAGGCTCCATCTCCCGCTGGACCGGAGCCCGGTCATCGCCCGGATCCTCACAAAGCTCCGTGACTGCCACTACCGGGGCGGCCTGATGCTTGAAATCGACGACCTCAATCTCGGAAAACCGCTCCCTGCACAAGAAAAGTGCGCGATCCTCGCAAAGGATACTGCGTTTATGCGGGAATGCATGGAGCCTGACTAAAACAGGGAATGCCGCCGTCCGTTGGTTTTATTTAATCACATTTCCCATATCTGCTGTATAAGAACGACTATGAACCAAAGATGCTGGCGTGTTTTTACACGGCGTGAAACAGGATGATTGAGAACTTTTTTTATCTTCTGCTCTTCATCGTCTGCATCCTGCTCTCCGCGTTTTTTTCGAGTTCAGAGGTCGCCCTGATCTCGATCACCAAGGCGAGGGTGCGGACGCTTGTGAACGACAACAAGCCCGGTGCCATGGCCCTTGCCACGTTAAAGGAGAACCCGGATCACTTCCTTATCACGATCCTGATCGGGAACACCATCATGAACATCGCAGCCGCCGCTATTGCAACGGCAATTGCGATCAGCGTCTTTGGCAGTATCGGTGTCGGTATCGCCACCGGTTTTGTCGTAATCGTCCTCCTGATCTTCGGTGAGATCGGCCCGAAGATCTACGCCACCCGGGCCCCGGATGCGTTCCCCCGCACCGTCGCTCCCATTATCCTTTTCCTCTCACGCATACTCTCGCCTGTCATCTGGATCGTTGATCGGTTGAGCCCCTCTCTTGGCGCTGGCAGGGACGCGGCCGAACCCGCGGTGACCGAAGAGGAGATCAAGGAATGGATCGATGTGGGTAAGGAAGAAGGTACGATCGAGCAGGACGAAAAAGAGATGCTCTATTCAGTGCTGGAGTTCGGGGACACGACCTCCCGGGAGATTATGACTCCCCGCGTTGACGTGATCCTCATGGAGGATACCTCGGGCATCGGCGAAGCGATCCGGATCTTTAACGAGACCGGCTTCTCCCGTATCCCGGTTTATCACGATCAGATCGATAACATCACCGGCGTCCTCAATGTTAAGGATGTCTTCTCCGCGATGGTTTCAAAGAGGAAAGACCTCTCGATAAAAGAGATCATGTACGACCCGACCTTCGTACCTGAGACAAAGAAGATTGACGAACTCTTAAAAGAACTTCAGGTCCACCGGGTGCAGATCGCGATCGTCATCGATGAGTACAGCAGTTTTGTCGGGATCGTCACTGTCGAGGATATCCTCGAAGAACTTGTGGGAGAAATCATGGACGAGTACGACAAGGAGGAACCCGAGGTGCAGACAATCTCCGAGGGAGTCTACGTGCTCGACGCCCAGATGTGGGTGGACGATATCAACGATGAGCTCGGGCTCGGGCTGCCCATGGACGAATCGTACGAAACTGTAGGGGGGCTCCTGATCGACAGGCTCGGCCACATCCCACAGCACCCGGGGGAGAAGGTGGAGATCGAGGCCGGGAGGATCACGCTTGTTGTCATGCAGATGCATGGCAGGCGCATCGTGAAGATCAAGTGCGTTGTCCGCCCGGAAACGAATGGCGGTGCCGAGCACCAGTAAGTGGGTGGAGAAAACATGACAAAACGGATCGTAGTGGTTGCATCGGGACGCGGTTCGAACTTCCAGGCCATCATCGGGGCCCTCCAGCGGGGGAATATCCCGGCCGAGTGCGTGGCGCTTGTCACCGATAACCCGGAAGCGTATGCGATCGAGCGGGCACGGGTCGCTGATATCCCGGTCGTCGTTGTCGATTACGGCTCGTTTGCTACACGGGAGATTTACGAGCAGGCACTGCTTGAGGCACTTAAGGGGGCCCGACCCGACCTTGTCGTGCTCGCAGGTTACATGCGCATCCTTGGGTCAGCGATTGTCCGTGGGTATGCCGGGAAGATGATGAACATCCACCCGGCGCTCCTGCCCAGTTTCACCGGCCTCCACGCCCAGCGACAGGCACTGGAGCACGGGGTAAAACTGGCGGGGTGCACCGTACACTTCGTGGATGAAAGCCTTGACGGCGGCCCCATCATTCTCCAGCGCTGCGTCCGGGTGATGGACGATGATGACGAGGATACGCTCGCGAACCGCATTCTCATACAGGAGCATCTTGCCCTTCCCGAGGCGGTCCGGCTTTTCTGCGAGGATCGCCTCATTATTGAAGGAAGGAAGGTCAGGACCCGGTAAAAACGTCCTGTTACGGGATTAACTTCATCAGGCCCTGCCCGTGCCCGGTCGTTTTTATATCCCGGGCGCTGATAGTATGACACCTAAAAAAGGCAAAAAAAGTGAACCATGAAAGACAAGAACCGCACCCCTTCGGTAAAACCACTGGCACGGGAGCGTATTGCGGTGCTCTTTTCCGAGGCAGAGAAGGTCTATCATAAGCACCCTGAATACAGCGACCGGTATGTTGCCCTTGCCCGGAAGATTGCCATGCGCCAGCGTGTCAGGATCGACCGGGAGCACCGGCGCCGGTACTGTCACCATTGCTACCGGTACCTGGTGCCCGGGGTAAACATGCGGGTGCGGGTTCACCATGGATGGGTGGCAGCCACCTGCCTCGAATGCAACAAGACAACCCGGTACCGGGTGGAGAGATCTCATGACAACACCGAATGATCCCTCAATGCAGGACCTCAAACCGACGGTCTGGATCGGGAAACAGGGATGTACTGAGGCGACGATCGAAGAGATTGTTGCCCAGCTCAAGAAACGCAAGACTATCAAAGTGAAATGGCTTCAGAATACCGAAGTCGAACCGGAGAAGGTGGCAGAAGCCGCCGGTGCCGTCTTGGTCAACGTCCGGGGAAAAACGATGGTGTTCGCGGCACGCGGGCAAAAAGAGAGAAAATAAACCCTTTTCTGGTCCGGCAGAGACGAGGGCCGGCTTCTCGAAATATATAAGAACCTCGCTTACCAATAAGTTAAGACTGTTATTTAATTTTAAAAACAGTGAGGACTATTTCATGACGACCGTATATGATGTCCCGGCCGACCACCTCATCAGGAAGGTTGCCGAGGAGCTCAAGAAGCGGCAGGAGATCAAGCCGCCGGCATGGGCTGCCTTTGCAAAGACCGGGGTACATAAGGAGATGCCTCCCGAAGACCCCGACTGGTGGTTTATCCGGGCAGCAGCAGTGCTGAGACGCGTCTATGTCGACGGCCC
>NZ_JBAVMX010000108.1:0-1526 GCF_049690535.1 Methanoregula sp.
TAGAAGACCGATAAACCAGCGATCCAGAGTACCTGATTCACTCCGGCGAGAGCCCCGTTCGACGCATGGGTCCGACATTACACCGTGTTTTTGGTTTCCCACAAGGGATACCGTGATCTTACAGAGATGAGACCCGAATCTGCTTTACGAAGGCGCTCTGTATACGTGATGGAGACAGATCCGTATTTCAAAAACAGCGTCTTTCGCGAATTCGGTAGTTCATGATTTCGTGTTTTTCGACCGGACAATTCCACGTTACGGGAATTTTGTGGGGAGATCCGTCGCGCCGGAAAGTCGGGTTATGGGAATATGAGTGCCGGGTCAGAACGGGGCTCTCTTGCCATCCGTTCACAACCCCTTAAACGGTTCAATCACTTTTTCATCATCGGCCCCGGGACTATTCACCCTTTCCGACACCGGGTACGCCTCCATCCCCTCCGCAGGGTACGGTGCAAGAATCTGCTTCACCTCTTCAGCAGGGAGCACATCACGGGAGAGCCAACGCATCTCGTCGTCCTGCCGGAGGATCACCGGCATCCTGTAGTGGATTGGCGCCATGAGGGAATTTGCGGTAGTCGTGATGATCGTATATGTCGTAAGAGTCGTGCCTGCCGGGTTGCTCCAGACATCGTACAATCCGGCAAAGGCAAAGACCGGATCGTCCCGTACGTGGAAGTAGAACGGGACTTTGCGCCCGGCTTCCTGTTTCCATTCAAAAAAGCCGCTCGCGGGAACGATACAGCGTTTCGTTCTCAAAAGATCGCGGAACATCGGCTTCTCTGCGAGGCTTTCTGCCCGGGCATTGAAGGGCCGATGGGCAGGCAGGATGTCCTTTGCGGAGTGTGGTACGAGTTGTCCCCACATGACAGGCAGCCGGAAGAGACGTGGCCAGGCAACAACGCCTTTTGCCCAGTGCGGGACAAGACCCCACTGCATCATGACTGCTTCTGCCCGTTCGTGCACGACGATCACCGGGTTCGTGCTGCCCGGCGCGATATTGAAATGCGACCGGAATCCGATCATCGGGTCGATCACCCGGAACCTCCCGCAGAGGTCATCGATACAGGCTAGCGAGTACCGGCCGCACATGATAAACGTTCATTCTTGTGCGGGGGCATAATCAAGGTTTTGGCAGTCCGGTGCTGATAAGTCCTCGGTCGGTTCTTAATTTTTCATCTCAAAAAAAATCCCCCGCTTACTACAGACTTTTCAGAATCCTTATATTATCGTGAGGTAGAACAGGAGATCGATTTTATGACCGGTGATTCGATCCCCCCGGATACGACGATAGCAGCGCCAGCACCGGCTCAGGAATCCATGAATGGTCTGACCGGTGCAGAGGTAACTGACCTGCGGAACCGTTTCGGTTTCAATGATCTTCCCGAAGAAAAGAAACACCCGCTGCTCAAATTCCTGTCCTATTTCTGGGGCCCGATCCCGTGGATGATCGAGGCAGCCGCCATCCTGTCGGCAGCAATTTCGAACTGGGAAGACTTTGCTGTAATTCTCCTCCTTCTGATAACCAA
>NZ_JBAVMX010000109.1:0-5485 GCF_049690535.1 Methanoregula sp.
TTAAATTGTTAACCCTGGATGCGGAAGGAACCTTGAGGTACTATAATCTCAAACCGTGCTCCTTTTCCCGGCTCCCCGGTTTCCTGAATTTTAATACCGGTGATTGAAAGAATTTCCCGGGAGAGGAAAAGCCCTAGTCCGGTGTTCTTTCCAAACCCGCGATCAAAGATCTTTTCTTTCTCGTCTGCCGGGATGCCATTCCCGTCATCCTCGCACAGGATACCAAGATCAGCGCCGGATTTCTGCAAAGAGAACCGTATCGTCGTAATTATCTCCCCATACCGGACTGCATTATCCATCAGGTTGTAAAAGACCCTGACAATCATCGGGTCGGCGAATAACCCGGTTCCGGCGGGAATATCGTTTCCCAGCCTGATGTTTGCAAAGGAAACCTGTTTTGCCGCAGTCTCAATTAAGGTACGGCAGTCCTGCCAGACTGGCGCATTGATGCCGATCGATTCGTATTCCTTAGTGAACTGAATCATTGAAGAGATCGTCTGAGCAGAGGCCTGGACCTTTTTAAAATGCTCATCTGATGAAGTATCAGATTGTTTCGTTTCGAGGAGTGCAATATGTCCCCGGATTATGGCGAGCTGGTTATTGATATCATGGCGGGTGATGCTGGTAAGGAGATTGAGCTTCTTAGTGGCCAGGTGCTGTGCCTCTTCAGCCTGTTTTCGTTCGGTGATGTCGATATTTACTCCGATGATCCCGTTAATGACATTACCTACCCGGATGGGGGCAATGATCTCATCATATATCCGCACCCCGTTTTCAGACGATACTGACAATTCATCCCTTACAACTGTTCCTTCAAACGCTTTCCTGTTATTCTTCTGCCATTTTTCGAGCAGATCTTTACGAAGATGGATCTGGTTGGCGGTTTTGCCGATACTATCTCCCCAATTTTTGATCGAAACCTGATTCTGCAGGATATATTGGCCCGAACGATCCATGGCCCATGTATCAAACGGGAGGTTATCGATGAGTGTACGCATCAGGGAATTTCGCTCCCGCAGTTCCTCTTCTGCGTGCTTGCGCTCAGTGATGTCATGCACGGATCCGATAAGGTATGTACAATTACCTGCCTGATCAAAGATAGGCGCGATACTGACCTCTCCCGTCAGTTGCCCGCTGGGATAATGGGAAGTTTCCTCCCAACGGACAATGGCCTTTTCTTCGATAGCCTGCCGGTATTTTCCCAGAACTAATGAGAGAGAAGGTTCTGGGATGATCTCGTTCACTTTCTTACCTATCACCAGCCCGGAAGGCAATCCTGTGGTTCTGCTAAAGGCCGAATTGACTGAGGTAAAGCGATACTGCTCATGAGGTTCGACAGTCAGCTGAAAGATGGAGTCTCCGACAGTATTATAGATCGAAGTCAGGCGTTGTTCATTTTCATGCAGCGCCTGCTCCTCCAGCTTCCGTGCGGTAACGTCCTGACCTACCGACTGGTATTCAGTAACCTTCCCGGAAGAATCGAAGATTGCACGATCAGTCCACTGTTGCCATCGTAAGGTTCCATCAGGCATAATGACCCGGTGTTCAATGACATCGACCGGGTGGTCCGGTGTTAGTGATGCAAAAAACTGTTTCACACGCTCCTTGTCTTCAACCGGAATATCAGGATGGAACCGGTGCCCTATGATCTCGTCACGTTTCATACCGTAATAGCGGCTGTAGGCTTCATTGACAAAAACATGGGTGCTGTCCGGTTGACACCGGGAGATGAATTCGGTCTGGGTCTCGACAACATTCCGGTACCGTTCCTCGCTTGCCTTCAATGCCTGTTCCCGCAGGATCAATTCATCGAAATTGGAACGGAGTTCTTCTTCCGCTGCAGTAAGCTGCTCATAGGAGGCAGCCAGATCCTCGTTTTTCTTAAGGAGTTCTTCTTCGATAAGCTTCCGTTCGGTTATATCGATGGCAATCCCGAGTACAGCCTTCTGATTGTTGCCAAGTGTGGTGAAGGGGACTTTGGTAGTCTGGAGATAACGCTTTTTTCCGAGTGCGTCGGTGAAGGTTTCCTCCGGGATAAACTTGGACGCTCCCGAAGTGATGACTTCACGGTTGTCATCGAGCATATGCCGGAGTTCCGCTGCGTCCTTCTGGAAGTCGGCCTGGGGTTTTCCAATAATTTCGACTACACTTGTGTTGTAACTCTGGGCAACAGCCCGATTTACAAGCAGAAAATTCCCGGCCGGGTCAGTCGCAAAGATCATATGGGGAACAAGGTTGATGATTTGGTCGAGCTGGGCGGCGTCGCGTTTCAACGCTTCCTCATCCGATTTGCGCCGTGTAATGTCCCGGAAAATCCCCTCGACACCTGCGATCGCACCTGTCCCATCCCGGTAATAATGGCTGTTTGTTGAGGTCCAGATTATACTGCCATCCCGGCGTTTCAACGGGACATCGTAGTCCTCAACAGATCCTTTTTCATCAAGGAGCAAAAGCAATTCCTTACGTTTTTCCGGGAAATAGTAGAATGTCTCTGATATCGGTTTGTTTAATATCTCGTCAAAGGATTCATAGCCCAGCGTCTTGAGGCAGCTCGGGCTTGCCATGATCAGGTTCCCCAAACGGTCACTCCGATAAAACATGTCCTGGATGTTGTTTATGACGCTATGGTATTTTTCCTCACTTTCCTGAACCGCTTGTTCCTGTCGGATCAATTCATCCAGATTGGAACGGAGTTCCTTTTCAGTAGCCGCGATCTTCTCATAGGAAGCATTGAGTTCCTCATTTTTCTTACGGAGTTCCTCTTCAGCCTTCCGTTGTTTTATGACATTCCACAAACCGCTCATCAGGATGGAGAGTTCATACACATCCCATTCATCATAGTCTGAAGGTGTGTTTCCCACGCCGGCAACCATCACAATGCGGGTGCCGTCAAAAACCGGGATGTTCATGTGCCTGATGATAGGAACATGCCCTTCGGGGTATCCTTTTTTGAGCGGGTTTTCTGCGGCATAATCATTGGTAATAACGGGACGCCGCTGCCGGACTGCCTCCCCCCATAATCCCGTCGCGTGAAGAGGGTATTTAATGGGTTTTTTTTCGATATTACATTCTTTCATCGCCAGCGAAGACCAGGCGTACATGGTAAGAAGGGACTCGTCCTCTGCAACAAAAGCGAGATAGCCTATCGAGCTTGACGTGATTTCCACGGACTTCTCTACTGCAAAGATCATCAGTTCTTTTAAGGGAGCAGAGATCATCTGGTAAAAATTACCCAGAGTCTTGAGCCGGATCTCGTCCTGTTTCAGCGCGTTAACGGCACGTTTCCGCTCAACGGCGATTTTTAATTTATGACTGAGTTCTGCAAACTGTGAGTTGGGATCGCCGCCTTTCTGGAGGTAGAAATCCGCGCCGGAGTTGATAGCCTCGATAACAACCTCTTCGCGACCTCGTCCGGTGAAGATGATAAACGGGATGGAATTACCAGAAGACCTGATCTGCTTTAAGAATTCGATGCCGTCCATCACGGGCATCTGGTAATCAGATATTACCGCATCGTAAGAGTGTGAATCCAGTAAAACCAGTGCATCTTCAGCGGATGTAATGATGTCAACCCTGAACTGCCCGCTCTGCTCAAGGAAGAGTTTGCCGATCTCGAGCAGGGCGGATTCATCGTCAACATAGAGAATACGATAAACCGGAGTCGTAATTCTTTGGTATTATCGACAGTCCTATTATACTTACCTTTTCATGAGAGGAACGGGGGATATCCCGGAACTAGTCTAATGAGTGGAATGGGCTCTGTAACGTCTACGGGTGGCAACATATTTTCCTCAACGAAGGCTTAATGCAACCACCCGCAGACTTGACAGAACCTCATGGTCCATTCACGCTTCCGGATATCGGCGACCCAGATCGTGTTTACCACTTTGTAACTGGACCGCAGGAGCATTGCAACGATCATCGGCCCTGATAGTTTCCAGATTGCCCGTTTCGGATCGCCTTTAAGGATTTCAACGCCCAGGATTTCGTCCGTGGAACGGGATTCATTTTCCGGGGGCACTGGATTATCTCCATTTCTCGCCATGAATATCACTCGTGCCGCAGGGCATCGATCGGGTTAAGGTTTGCCGCCTGCCACGCCGGATACACTCCGCAGAGGATACAGATGAGGATCCCAAAGCTGACCCCCTCAACGACTGACATCATACTCGCCATGGTGAAGAGATACTTGGTGGTGCCGAGCATCAGGGCGCTTATCACGTACCCGGCAAGGAGACAGAGAAGCCCCCCAATCAGGCTTCCGATCACACCGATGATGGCGGCCTCGTAGATGAACATGCTCATCACCTCTTTTTTCTGGGTGCCGATACTGCGCATAATCCCGATCTCCTTGATCCGCTCGTTCACCGACATCATCATGATATTGAAGATGGAGACCCCGGCAACGATCATCGAGATACCACCGATGGCCGTGACAAAGGTCGTGACCGTGCTAAAGGTCGAGTAGATGGTGGAAAGCGTTGCCTTGCTGTCTGTCACTGAAACGGTCTTGTCTCTGGTGTTCCGGTTGAGCTGCTTTTCTATGATTGTCTTTACACTTGCGGTATCGCTGCTGGTGACCTTCACGACCACTTCGCTGTATTGATCCTTATCGTTGTAGGTATTTTCAAACCAGTCCTGTGTCACGACAATGGCACTATCGGTACTGATATCAAAGCTCATCCCCCGCTCCTTGATAATACCCGTCACCCTGAGCGTGCCGTATTGCCCGTCGGTCCCGATGGAAATCCGCGAACCGACCTTGACGTTATGATCCGATGCAAAGGTCGAGCCTACCAGACATCCGGAGTTTGCATTGTTGTAACCCCCTGCCTGGAGATTGGGTAAGAGATCGGATTCATCGTTTGTCGGGATTCCATAAATGGTCGCCACAATGTCGTCGCTTCCGACACCCACTTTCATGTGTTCCGATGTCGAATGAACCGGAATCGCTACGTTCGGGGCAACTGTCCGTTTGATCTGTTGGTAATTCTGGTCGGTCAGCATCAGGTTTGCAGAGCTTGAACCTCCACCGCCCGGGCCCATACCTCCTCCTCCGCTATACGGGGTGACAATTACCGAGTCTCCTACAGAGGAGAGACTCGAACTAATCTCTTGTGTCATACTGTTTCCGAGGATACCCATGGCACCGATAGCGACGACACCGATGATGATCCCGAGCATCGCAAGGCTCGAGCGCAGCATGTGGATCCGGATATTCCTTTTCGAGATCTCCCAGAATATGGCACTCATGCTGCAATTCTCCCGTCCACGATCCGGATGATCCGATCGGTATATTCAGCGACATGGGGATCGTGAGTGACAACGATGACGGTCGAACCTTTCCTGTTGAGGTCTGTCATGAGTTCCATGATACTCGCGCCGGTCTTTGAATCGAGATTTCCTGTCGGTTCATCGCAGAGAAGGATATCCGGATCGTTAATAAGCGCCCGTGCAACAGCAACCCGCTGCTGCTGGCCTCCCG
>NZ_JBAVMX010000110.1:0-3397 GCF_049690535.1 Methanoregula sp.
CTTCAGGCGTATTCCATTTCTTTGAGTGTCTTGTCTGCCAGATCCTTCATGCGTGCCGAGATCCGTGAAGATGAGGTATAATCGACATCTTTCATCGCGTTTGCAATCTCATTACCGAGCACGAAGATTGCATATTTGTGCTCAAGCTTGCTCCTGTGCAGCTGGGAGGGTGTAATTTTCAGGGCACCGTACTGGGAGAATTTCAGGTCCGGATTGGCTTCTTCGAAATAGTCCTTAACCTCGTAAAGTATCTTGTGAAGGGTGATAAGTTCTTCCTTGTGCATGCTGCCACTCCAGAATGTAACATGGGGTAAAACTTACATAAATAAATTTGTATGAGCCCGGTTTTACGAGCTTATTTTCATCAACCGTATGTTTAAAGGTCTTTTTATAATGCCTTTAAAATCTTTGGCTGCAACATATTCCAGCCCTTTCCAGACCAGCCGGTCGAGAAGTTTCTGATCAACAGCGCGGTCGACAACAAGGCCGGCCGCCGGAACATCCAGCGTGTCAACGGCTTTCTCTACTTCGTCAGACCGGATCTCCCTGATCACTGACATGTCCTCATTCAGGAACCGGGCGACATTCTTACCTTTTACATCCTCCATGTGATCCCGTATCGTCACGGGGACTTTGGAGGCTCCCTCTTTTACATTCTTTGATCCTGCACCGTGCCGGCCGGTAGTATCGCTCCTGTCCCCACCTTCAGGGGCCGGCACCGCACGGGCCGGCCGGGGCAGGTCTGACGGGAGTTCGGCCGTATCCTCGAAATACTGGTCGCGGACGTACTCGACCGGAACCTTGTTCCGCAGTGTCTTGATGACCTCTTTACGGGTCATGTCCTCGACACTCTTTCCCCGGGGGGAGAACGCAACGTAATCGATATCGGCCACCTGAAGGAGTTCCCGCAGGATCAGTTCTCCGCCCCGGTCCCCATCGAAGAACGCGGTTGTGGTCTTCTTCTCGCAGAAGTCAACGATCGATTTGGGGATGTTTGTCCCCTCCACGGCCACTGCATTCTTGATACCGTACCGCAGGAGGTTGATGACATCGGCCCTGCCTTCGACAATGATTATGGCATCCGACTCAAGGACATTTGGGCCTGCCGGAAGTCTCTCCTCGCCAATTGTCCCGATCTTCTCGACTCGCATCGTCTGGCGAACATCGTCAAGGAGCTCGTCGCTGTCTATTGCCCCGTCCTCGAAACGTTCAACAAGGATTTCCTTTGCACGCTCGACAATCTTCCTGCGCTTGCTGACACGGATGTCCTCGATCGTGTCCACTGCCACGTGTGCGACGCACGGTCCCACGCGGTCGATAGTCTCAAGCGATGCAGCAAGAATTGCCGTTTCTGCCCGGTCAAGGGAGGTGGAGATCAGGATCTCTCCCGAGGTCTCACCTTTTTTGCTCGCTATCTGTACATCGATCCTGCCGACACGTCCGGTTCTCTGGAGATCCCGCAGGTCAAGGTCTTCGCCGAGTAACCCTTCAGTCTGCCCGAAAATGGCACCGACTACATCAGGTTTCTCGACCACCCCCTCTGCACTGAGGCTGATATGAATAAGGTACTTGGTAGTATCCGGTGAATACATGTAAACGCACCCCCATGTATCATGCGATGAATGATGTGCCTGATCATAGGTATAAAATATATATAATGTGTGGAATTACTTAAAAGGTCGGTTTATTTTCAGGCCTATCTTTTATGAATTGAGAACAAAAACGACCTGTTTAACCAGGTCAGGGTTGTATCCAGACAGGATCTTTCGGGGTTATCCGTTACTGTTGAGTGCAGCGAGCTGCCCGGCAAGCTGCGCGCTCGTGACACCGGCTATTCTCACCCTTTTCTGTGATGTGGCAAGCCCGGAAACAAGAGAAACCGCAGAGGCCGGTACTCCGATCGTGGCGCTGATGAGCCCGATCACGGCTTTATTGGCCCTCCCGTCCACCGCAGGAGCGGTGACCCGGCAGCCGACAGCTTTTCGCCATTCGTTGTATCCCGCTGGGAAGAGATTGGATTTTGCACCGGCAGAGACCTCGATGGCAATCACCGTACCATCACCGTCATCGAAAAGCGCGTCTGCCATTGTGGACATGTAGCACCTGCAGGAGAAAGGAAATGTCGCCCGGCTTAAACACACACGGATCACCAGTGGCTGCTGCCGTCCTTCACCTGTGGATAAAACCCTCGGCCGGGCGATGCCTGTCGCGCACCCGGGTTGTCCCATGGATCACATCCAGGCACTTGCCAATCGATCACCCGGGGACCTATGGGTGCGCTTTATCGGCACCCTCTTTCATCTGTTCTCCGGGCTCTTTAGCGTTTCGTGGCCCGGACTCTCCGACCCCCATACCGGTTTAATCAGGGTACGACAACAATTCCCGGGTAAATCCTCACACACTGCGGGGAGAGTATCCCCGACCGGCAAACCAGACCGGTTCTTCACGACAAAACTCTCCCTGATCGTATACGACGAACCCCCCCCGGATCACAGTCAGGGGAAAGACTGCCGGGTACCCTTCAAACGGTGTCCAGCCGCACCTGCTGTGCAGAAGTTCCGGCTCAACGATTACTGCAGAATGGGGGTACAGTGCAAAGTCTGCCCTGTCACCAACAGAAAAACCTGAAGGAGGGATGCCGATAAGCGTGGCAGGTGCGGTCGCAGTCTTCCGGATCAGGTCAGGCAGTGTGATCCGCCGTTTAAGAACTTCGGCCATGAGCAGGGGTACCATGGTCTCAACGCCCGGGACGCCCGAGGGGGCATCCGGGAACGGGAGCGATTTTTCTGCCCGGGTATGCGGGGCATGATCGGACGCGATCATATCGATCCGGTCCCAGCGTGCAAAAAGTGCCTTTCGCTCTTTCTCGCTCCTTACCGGGGGGTTTACCTTGAACCGGGTGTCAACGACCCCGGTTTTTTCCCGGGAGAGAAGGAGGTGGTGAGGTGTCACTTCCACGGTCCCCAAAGCGGCATCGATCGCTGAGGCTGTGCTCATATGGCAGAAATGGATCCGGCAACCGCTCATGTTACATGCCTGGACGGCGATAACTGCCGCCCTCTCACGTTCAGGTGAACGGAGGGCATCGTGGGTGGCAAGATCATGGTCTTCCCCCGGGGAAACACCTTCCGCATGGATCGTGGCAAGTCCGCCGAGAGCCTGGATACGCCCGAGTGCACGGGAAAGTTCCGGGGCGCCGAGTGCCTCACCGTAGCTGGAAGGGGCAAAAAAGGTCTCGCCAAAGGCCATCGCCCCAGCCGCCCACATCGTCTCGAAACTGGTATCCGGGGTGACACCACTGTTTATTGCAAAACTGCAGAATGAATGTGCCTGTGCTTCGCGGACACGGGAGAAAAACGCGTCCGGTGTTGTCAGGGGCGGAATAGTGTTCGGCTGG
>NZ_JBAVMX010000111.1:0-158898 GCF_049690535.1 Methanoregula sp.
TCTGCGAGATGCTGGATGATGAGTCCGGCTATGCCCTTCCCAAATCCGGTGCGAAAGCCTATGCAAAGAAGCACGGTCTGGTCTTCGTCGAAGGGCCCGAAGTGCTCGAACGGTGGGAAGCGGACAAGACCCGGAAATAACGTTTCCGCACTGGAACCAGGGCGAATAAAACTGTCCTCGCCCTGCCATATCTGTGAGCTGCCATGAGGTGGAGCACCCTCATATTTTTCCACCGCCCGTTTTTCTTTTTGTTCATTTTCCTTATTCTCTGATCGTATCCGCCCTCATTCCCGGGCCATTTTTCAGCATCGATAAATACCACGCTCGGCCATTATTATTGACATATGATGAGCGTCCCGTCCAGCGAACTTACCCGCCGCATGGCCCGGTTCCGGGACCGGATGAACCGTGACTGCCCGGACTGGGAGGTTGCGGGAATCACCGGTAAGGTCAACCTCTATTATTTCACCGGTACGATACAGGACGGCCTGCTTACGATCCCGCGGGACCGGGATGCGGTCTTCTGGGTCCGCCGCAGTTTTGAACGTGCAATCGCCGAATCGGCATTCACGGATATCAGGAAAATGTCCAGTTACCGGGACGCAGCGGCAGTCACCGGGAAAGTGAACAAACCCGTGTACCTGGAACTCGACGAGATCTCGCTTGCCCAGTACGGCCGGATGCAGAAACATTTCTCATTTTCCGGTGTGCAGCCGCTCGACGTACAGGTGGCGAAGGTCCGGTCGGTCAAAAGCCCGTATGAATTTTCCCTCATGGAAAAGGCGGGAAAGATCCACCGGCATGTACTGGAAGACTGCGTCCCGGATCTTCTCACGGAAGGCATCGACGAATTGACGCTCACTGCCGATCTCTATTCGGTGATGGTCCGGGAAGGCCACCAGGGGCTCATGCGTTTTGGGATGTTTAACGAGATGCTCCTTGGCCAGATTGGCTTTGGGACCAGTTCGATCGCGCCCATCTGCGTCGACACTCCCGGGGGAATTTCCGGCCTCTCCCCTGCAGTCCCGATGTCCGGGAGCCGTGAGAGAAAACTAAAGAAGGGCGATCTTGTCGTCATCGATATCGGCTGCGGTGTCGAAGGTTACCACACCGACAAGACGCTGTCGTATATGTTCGGGAAAGCAATTCCCGATGAGGCGATACGGGCCCACGAGCGGTGCGTTGAGATCCAGGATGAGATCGCCTCGTTCTTAAAACCGGGTGCGATTCCCTCCGGGATTTATTCCACGATCATGGCCGGGCTCGAGCCGGCATTCCGGGAAAATTTCATGGGCTATGGGCAGAATACGGTAAAATTCCTCGGCCACGGGATCGGCCTTGAGATCGATGAAAGCCCGGTCATCTCGAAAGGATTCGACGAGCCGCTCGAAGAGGGCATGGTCTTTGCCGTTGAGCCAAAGAAAGGGATCAAAGATGTCGGACTTGTCGGGATCGAGAACACGTTTGCCGTGACACCCGGGGGCGGCCGGTCACTGACCGGGACACACTGCGGGCTGCTGCCGGTGTATTGAGGCGGACGTGATCCGGTCCCTATTAAAATCCATATCTATTTATCCCGTCTCACGCTACCGCTCACATATGATCGGCATCTCGACCTACTGCCTCATTGAAGAGCCGCTTTCCGACGCGCTGGACCGGCTTTCAGGGCTCACCGATCGTATTGAGGTCATGGACGAAGGTCTCCATTTTGCAGAAAGCCCGGAGATCTTCGGGAGTTATTCCGCAGATTTTACTATCCATGCCCCGTTTCACGGCCTGAACATTGCCTGCGTCTTTGAGCCGATCCGAACAGCAAGTATTGGGGTGATAACCGATTGTTTTGCGGTAGCCGCAGAGATCGGTGCCCCCGTTGTCCTCCACCCTGGTTATTTTGCGTGGGAAAATGAACGGGAGCTGGCCGACCGGCAGTTCAGGAAATCGCTTGCCGAACTCACCGCTGCTGCACGCGAGTTCTCGGTTGAGTTCTCGTTCGAGAATATGGGGAGCATGAATTTTTTCAACCTGCGGACCCCGGACGATCTCGCGATCATCGGGGATTCAAAATTCACCCTCGACGTCGGGCATGCCAACCTCAATGGCTGCCTGCCGGGATTTCTCAAAACGCTGTTCAGTCACATGCACCTTCACGATAACACCGGAAAACAGGACTCTCACAGTACCGTGGGGGAAGGGAACATCGATTTTCATCAGGTAATTTCTGCGATGAAAAGGAAGAACGCAACCGCGATCATCGAAGTAAAATCGTTTGACGGCGCCGTGAAAAGTCTCCGGGCGCTCGAAGCACTCTGACGGGTTGCGTCTGGTTCCAGCCCAGGACGAATGGCCTCTCCCCCGGGACAGGGATCACGGAATCGGGATCTCGTGTGCCGGGCTGCTGCACCGTTTCTCCGCTGACCGGAGAAGTTGAAACAAATTTCTTGACAATCCCTCTTTTTCAAATTAAATTGAATAATGCTATTAATCCTCGAATATAATGCTGGAGCACATGGCACAGAGAACCAGTCCTCGTTGTGGTGCATCCATCGAAGCCAGCCGGACCGTCTGCTCGAATTGCCGGGCTGTCCTGAAGAAAAAGAATCCCCTGACCCCGTATCTCGTTATCGCCGGTCTTGTCGTGATCGTTGTTGTCGTGGTCGCGGTCGTCATGACGAGCCCGGTGTCCGGCCCGGGGACGGCGATCGCACCGGTTATTACGGTCCTGCCGACAAGTGCCGGTGAGTCAATCCCATCACAGCCGACCTGCACTATTGCGATCGCCGGCGCAAAAGTTCCCCCCTCATCCATACGGCTTGAGTTCATGACCAGCACGTGCAGCGCGGGGGAGGTCACCGGACTTAAGGTTTCTGTCAACGGGGTGCAGGCAGGGACGCTCGGCACCAGCCCGGGGGCAAGCGGGACATTTGCCGCCACTTCAGGCACCAATAATGTCGTCGTCACCGCACACTATGCGAACGGTGCTGAAGCGGTCGTGTACCAGAATGCCGCACTGTGAGGATAAAAAAACTTTTTTTAGGATTATGCCTTTTTAATCCGTCTTCCTTCCCCACACAAGATACGCCGTATACCCTGAAGTGAACGTACCCTCGTTTGCCCGGCGTTCGAGATCAGTTTTGATTGCCGCAATCTCCCCATCGCTGAAGTGCCCGGCCTCTTTCATCCGGCCGAGCAGGGCCGGGATATCGAACACTTTTTCCGCGAGAGCAAGATCGGTGAGCATGAGTGTCTTTGGCTCGGCATGAATATCAGAGAGCCCGGCGCGGCGGAAGATGCCGGCAAGATCCTTCCCGATCCGGCCCGAAGCAAAACTGTCGCTCCAGAACCGGGTGAGCCGGCCTGCAACTTTTGTGGCGCTCACCCCGATGGAAAGTGTGTCCCAGTCGTTGTCGAACGCGACGAGCGTCCCGCCGGGCGCTAAAATACGAGCCAGTTCCCGGATCACCTGTTCCGGATCCGGGATGTGCTGGAGTACCCGGTCGATCCGGCAGGCATCGAACACGCCGCTCCTGCACGGGATATGCGTGAGATCGCCCCGGAGCAGGAAACACCGGTCCCGGTGGGCGGCGATTCGTTCCGTTGCGGTAGAAAGAAGGGCCGCACTCGCATCGAGACCCAGGATACGTGTTGAGGGAGGCAGCAGCGGGGCAAGGGCACAGAGATCGTTTCCCGCACCGCAGCCGGCGTCGAGCACACGTTCCGGTTCTGTGCCGGCAATGATTCGGAAACTCTCCTCTTTTACTGCGTGGAAGAACGGGATGTCAGAAAGCAGGTCGAGGCACCGGGTGCAGGCCGTGGTATCGCCGGAGCGGTCAACGTCGCGGAAGCCGGTCGCGAGGTATTGCTGCGGGGATTTTTTCGGGGCTGGCATGGGATCAGGTATATTCCGGTTGGGTGGTGGAAGATGTAGGGTTTGTTGTGGGTTAGCACAGGACGGGTTTTAACTGAGGATGGAGGGACGGGGTGGTGGCCGGATAGTTTGAAAAAAATTGGAGGGTTCCCACCCCCTGATGGGGGTCGCTCGGCCGCCTCTTCGGGGCGGCGGGGTTAATCGCACCACAGGGAATGATGGGTAATACCTTCCCGATACACAATCCGGAATCATTCAATGAAAAAAAATTCGGTGATGAAAAAAATTTACATCTTAATCTGCGCCAGCGCATCGTAGGCAATCTTCCGGAACACCGACGGATCGACCGTGGGGTACTGCTCCTTTGCCTTGAGGATGTCCGGGCTCGTGCCGGTTGCGAATGCATCGATGCGGTCAAGCGTGCGGGCCGCGGTGTCCAGCGTCCAGATGTCACGGGTCTCTTTATCCACGACACTGATCGATTCGACCCTGACGGAAACGAGGGGTGCACTTGCAGGGTCTTTCTGGTAGATGGAAGCTTTCCCGATGACTGCGACAAACGCAGGCGTCTCGATCTTTGCGAGCTGCTGCATCGCCTCGGGCTGGTAACTCCCTGCCATGATAAAGAAGGTCCCGGTCGGGTCGATGACCCGGCCCCGGTAGAAGATGTTTTGTTCTCCCTGCCGGGTCTTCTCGGTCAGCGTGCCAACAATGAAGATCCGGTTGCTGCGTTCCCCGGTCGGGAGGAGCACGAACGTCGGGCTCTTCTCGTCCTCGCCGTCCTTGAACTGGTACCGGCATTCCCGGAGTTCGCTTGCAAAGACCCTCCGGGCCGGCTCGCGCTCGAAACTGCCGTCGCGTCTGCCCATGTCCGGTGCCGTGGCGCTCATGATACACCCCCGGCCCGGTTCAGGAGCTTTGCATGCTCCCCGCTCTCGAACTTCTGCCACTCGCAGGTATTGACCAGCAGCCGGTTATCGATCTCCCGGCCGGAGCAGACCACGTACCGGCCGAGCACCTTGTCCCGCATCTGCAAAAAGACCTCGTCCATCCCGAGCGGGTTGTTCTCCGCGATCTCCTTTGCCTGGTCAAGCGTCATGCCGGTCAGGGCTTCGACCACGTCGCGCTTCAACAGCATGTTATGCGTCTTCTCGCCGTCATCGAGCCAGCCCTTGATCCGCAGGTCGTAGACGAAGTTCGGCTGGATCTCGTGGATCGGGCAGTAGTTCTGCCGGGAGAGAGCACGGTTGCAACCCTCGACCGGGCAGCGCTTGATGATCCCGGAGCCGGGCGCGATATGCACGATGGCGCCCGTAACGGTCACATCGGTGCTGCCGCCGGCCGTGGCGATATCGCCTTCCTCCTGCATGATCGTCGCGCCCGTGATGTTGAGCGAGAGCCGATCGTTGAACTCGTCGGCTTGTGCGTAGAAGACGGAGTAGACCGAGCCTGGGACGAGTTTCTCCTTTCCCTGCTCTTTCCAGATAATGAACTTGATCGTTCCGGTCTCGTCACCCAGAAGACCGGACTGGAGCATGCGTTCGTGCGTTACGTCCCATTCCTGGATCACTTTCGCCCGCACGCTCGCGACGCCGGCCTTAAGATCTTTTACCGGGACCGGTGCAGGGATGAGCGGGTCGGTCTTCTCGATCTCTTTTATCGTGGTGCCCGAGTGGACCTTGAGGTTCGGGACACCCTTGTACTCGTCAACGACCGCGGATTCGAGTCGGTACCACTTGCCCTCCTCCATCTTCGGCGCGTTACTCTTCGCCCAGACCACAAACCGGATCCCGCCTGATTCGTCCGCGATGATCCCGCTCTGGGCAATAGCCGGGGATGCGGGCGCGGCAAGGGAGACTACTTTTCCCTCAAGGGTCACCCAGTCGCCGGGCTGTGCTGCGGCGATCGGCTTCTGCTCGGTTGCCCCGCCCGTGCCTCCGGCACTCCCGCCAAATCCCGTGGCGGGGGCGATATTGAATTCCTTTGCGAGTTCGTTTGACACGCTGCGCTCAGCCTCGGCAGGCTGGACGCCGAACTCATCGATGAGCCTGCGTAGCTTGCCCTCGACCTTCTGCCGGTCGATCTCATGTCCTGTTTTTGAAAACTTTCGGGAGATTCTTTCAGTAGCTTCGGAATAATCCATTTCTTACATCTCCAACGGTAGATCCATTGTTGCTGGGTATATAGCAGGTACCGTGCGCTGCGAAAGTAAAGAGACTTGCGGATTTGTCGCCGCGATGGTGAGGTTTATGACCCTGCACGGGAACTAAGTGTAGTATGGCTGAATTAACTGCAGACTCTACGATCTACGACCTTCTCCAGGCAAAACCCGAAGCGACCGAGGCACTCTTCAAGTTCGGTATGGGCTGTGTCGGCTGTGCAATTGCCCGCGGCGAGACCATCCGCGAAGCAGCGGAGGCACACGGCATTCCCCTCCCCGAGCTCCTGAACGCACTCGGGATCAAGGAATAAATTACTTTTTTTGTTTTGATTTCAGGCGCATAAGTTCTGCGAGCGGAGCATCGGGGTACTCTTTTAGGTAATCCGCGACCGCAGGCTCGTGCAGCAGGGTGCAGCCCGAACAGTTCCAGACCCGGCCGTTTGTGGAACTCGCTGACCATTCGCCGAGCTCTTCGTTCTTGCACGGGTAGAACGGACAGTAGCAGAAGTCACAAGCCTGCCCCGCGAAATGGCAGGGATAATACGGGCAGTTGTGGGGCAGCCATTCCACCCAGTGCTCCCCCTGGAACCGGCTGTAGATGAAAAACGCCGGATCCGTTATACCTCCGCTTTCGTAGCGGCGGAGGGCCTCGGGCACTCCCTTTAAGATCGCGTCCCGCACCCGCCGGCCCGGTTCCGTGATCCGGCCGGCGTACTTGTGTTGTGTCTCCCCTTCGCATGCGGCAATTACGGCATCGGTGGGCGTGCCGGAGACTCTGCCCGCGGCAAGCAGGGCTTCGGTCTTTGCCTCGGTCGCCACCATGATCGTTTCTAGGAGCGCCGGATCTTCCATCCCCTCGCTGCTGTACGCGATGATATTGATCGTCCCGGCTCTGCTCTCACCGGCCGGCTCCTGCCGTATACCGGCGGTCACAAAGACCGTGATAAAATCGTACTGGAGCACGCAGAGGTTCCGGATCGGGACTGCGGTCAAGAGCCCCAGCACATCGCTGCCGGCACCGGCTGCAGCAGCGATAAGGGCAATCTCTTTTTTCGGCTCCTCGTGGCCCCAGTCTGCCGGGACCGTGTGGTTAAAGAGGGTAGTGGCGTTACGGATACCGCCGGCAATACCGGTGCTTGCGGCGCGGAATGCACCGCGGATAAAAAGAGTATCAGACCCGGTATAATATCTCATGCAACGGAGTATCTGACCCGGTCTTTGAGTTCCTGCTGCTTACCGGCGTTCCACCCGGAGACGTCCTGCAGGTACCCGGTCACCCGGCTGATCTGGACGACATCGTGGGAGCCGCATTCAGGGCAGACGGGCTTGCCGCACAGGGGGCAGTACTCGATCCCGGAGATCATCTCATGGCTGCAGTGGCAGTTGTCGAGCGGGCACATGATCTCAAGTTTGGTCTCCCCGCAGTTCGGGCACGGGTTCTGGTCTACGATGAGATGGCAGGTGTGGCACTTGTATTTTCGCTCGGTTTCCGGAATATCGTCGAGTTTCTTGTATTTTTCTGTAATTTTCCGTTGCTCTGCACTCCAATCCATACTACTACATCGTGCAAGTCCTTAAAAAACTTTTAGGCCGTGCCCTGAAGGTTATATTGCATTCGCGGTACGTACTGGCGCGCACCGGTGGATCGGGTCTCAAAAAAGGATTTGTTTAGGCTTTCCTGTCCCTGCGGAGGTGCGCATAGGACTGCGCTGCGGCCGCAGGATCCGGGGCATCATAGATCGACCGGCCCACGATAATGCCGTCCACGAGTGTGGCGATGGCGTCTGCATCCCCGCCCTGTGTCCCGATCCCCGGCGAGAGGATCTTCTTATCCCCGATAAAGCCCCGCAGGACCCTGACCCGGTCCGGCCGGGTGGCCGGCGCGATGATCCCGTCGGCACCTGCGATGATCGCGTTTCCGGCGATCTGCTCCGGGATCCCCCCTGAGAAAAATTCCTTTCCTCCGGGGTGGCTCATCTCGGCGACCACGAAGCATTCACCCTTGTGCGCATGGGCGGAAGCGACGCAGGCTTTCATCGAGTCCATGCCGGTAAACCCGTGGCAGATGATCCCGCTAAACCCTGCAGCGAAGACCTGATCGCAGATGAGCGTGTCCGTGTTCGGGATATCCGCGACCTTGAAGTCGGCGATGAGCGGCAGGCCCTCTTTCTTGAGCTCGCCGGCGATCGAAAGGCCGGCCGAGAGCACGAGCGGGTACCCGATCTTGATCGCGTCAAGGTGCGGGGCGCAGGCATGGGCTACCGCGAGTGCTTTTTTCTTTTCCTTTATGTCCAGCGCGAGGATCAGGTCAGGCATGGCTGAGCCGCTCCATCACAGCCGCGACGAGGACCGGAAGCGTGATGGTCGCATCGGCGTACACGGTCACGGCCTTTGCCTCCTCGGTGATCTTGCCCCACGAGCGGGCTTCGTCCAAGGTCGCGCCCGAGAGCCCGCCAAGGTCAGGCCGGTCCCCGGTGAGCTGGATCGCGTAATCGAAGCCGTTTGGTGTCATGAGCATGCTCTGGAGGATGAAATTCTTCGGGACGCCGCCGCCCACGAGCAGGGCGCCGGCCTTTTTGGTCGCAAAGCAGGTGTCAAGGAGCGCCGGCATATCGGCAAATGCGTCCACGGTCACCTTGTTCGTCTGCGAGAAGAGCCAGTACTGGAGGCCGACCATCGAGTCCTGGATTGCCGGGCAGTAGACCGGGATCGCTTTCTGTGCGGCAGTCGCAAGGATGCCGGTTTTTAAGTGGAGCCCGATGTGGCGCAGGAGTCCGGAGATCGAGACCGTGGTTCCGGGTTCGAGTTCGCCGTACACGCTCTGCATGAATGTCTCGAAGTGCTCGAAGGCTTCATTCGGGAGATAGACATCGTAGATCCGGTTGATCTCATCGTGCCTGAGCTCGATGTCGTTGCAGAATGCGGTGCCGTGGAAGTGCCGGCAGCCGATTGCCTCGATGATATCGTGCGTGAGGTTTGCACCGGTCGAGACGAGGATGTCGATGTGGCCGTCCCTGATAAGATCGGAAACGATCCCGCCCATGCCGGCCGGCACCATCGCGCCGGCGAGCCCGAAGAATTTTGTCGTATCCTTATCTTTTAGCATCTGCTCGTAGATCTCTGCCGCATGGTAGAGCGAGCCGCCGTTGTACGCCCCGGCTTTTCCCATTGCATTGACCAGTTCGCCGACGGTCATCGCCGGTTTGAGGTGCATCTGGGTGACCGGTTCATCGCATTGATGTGTCATCGCTGTTTTTCCCCGTATGCTGCAAAAGTATTGGCGCTTTGGGCTGATAACAGTGTTTGGAAAAAATGCAGGATACTACCAAAAAAAGGAGGAAAATTGAGGAACAATGATGCATTTTGTGCCCATATCAGAAAGATATTTACCCTTTTAAGGTGGTTTATCGACTATGCAGGAAGTCCGGTTAACTATACGTAAGCGTGCGTTTCCAAGCGAGGGGCGGGTGCGTTTCAATGTCGCACACCTGCCCGCTCTGGGAATACAGGACGGGGAAAAAGTCGATCTCATCAATGAAGAAACAAAAAAATCCGTTACAACCTCCGTGATCGCCGATACCATGGTGCGGGAAGGACAGGTCCGCGTGAGCGAGGAGGACCTCAAGACGCTGGGGCTCAAGGACGACGATGAGGTTCTTGTCAAAAAATCACCGCTCCTCAAAGAAAAACTCTCGAAAGCCGCAGCAGAAGCAAACGTGTCGATTGCAAAAGGTGTTGTCAAACTTGACAAAGCGGTCAGAAAAACAGCCGGCGAAGTAAAGACTGGAGCCACAAAAACTGCGGATACCGTGAAAAAAGAAACAAAGAAAGCATCGGCAAATCTCGGGAAGGCGGCTTCAAAGACCGCGAAAAAAGTGAAAAAAACGGTGAAGAAGGCCACCGGATCCGAGGATGAACTCTGACATGATCTCTCTGTGTGAAGGATGGGACAACAACACCCGTTACGGGGTGATGTAACGTTGGCAGCTGACGCAGTTGTGGCACCGGTACCAGGAATCACCGACACCGTTCTTCTGGGAATTCTTATCGTTCTCGCTCTGGCGCTCGTGTACCTTATCGTCCGTGAGATCCGGATCATGAAGACGGCCAACCGCACGATCGAGCTCGAACTCGAAAAGGATAAACTCAAACTCCTCCAGCAGCACGAAGCGTCAAAAATGTTCCCGTTTACCCGGTTCTCTCCCGAACAAACGGCTGCGATCCGGCAGGTCGAAGATGAGAACACGGCCCTTGAAACCAATATCTTTGCCAGGGAAAACCTCCTTGAAAAGCAGTTGACCCGGCTTGAGAATATGGTGAAAACAAGAAAACTGGATCACCTCCTCAATCATGTCCAGGAACAGGAAAAGAAGGTGAAATAACAGATGTACCCGGTTATCAACCAGAACCCGGACCAGAATGCGACCGGGGA
Source organism: Methanoregula sp. (assembly GCF_049690535.1). Classification (GTDB taxonomy): domain Archaea; phylum Halobacteriota; class Methanomicrobia; order Methanomicrobiales; family Methanospirillaceae; genus Methanoregula. The sequence continues at coordinate 10,459 of NZ_JBAVMX010000111.1, forward strand.
ATCCTTCTGGGATCAGTTCTCGCATATCCCCGGGGCGATCGACTCCCGCATGCCGACGTTCGACAAATCGCTCGACGCGTATTTTGACCATAATTTTTCTGCCATTATCGAGGAATGGGACCTGGTGACCGAGGTCGATCTCGAACGGCTCGAAAACCGGCTGGCGCACGTGAGCGAGGAGATCGACCAGCTCTACGCAAAAAGAACGGCCATCGAAGCACGGGCACAACGGCTGGAAGACCTCGTCGCCTCCCTGGAGAAATCATTATGATCGGCATGAACTCGTATCTCAATGCCTACGTGGACCGCCGGATGAAATATATCGTTGAAGAATGGGATCTCGCAACAAAGGCAGATCTTGTGGATTTCACCAGCCGGCTTGCGGCACTGGAACAGGAGATCCCCCGGCTGAAATCCTTTGACAAGACCGCATCGGACAAACTGACCGGGCTCGAAACCCGGGCGGCTGAACTCAAAGGGAGGATCTGACATGGACCTCCTCACCTTTGTTCTCCTCGTCATCATCCTCTGTGTCGTCCTGTTCCTCGTGTATTATTTTTTCCGGGGCGCACAGGGGAATATTTCGCTTACCCGCCCGGTGGAGAGCCGGGTGGACGAGTACCTCGACCGCCGGTTCCAGAGCATGGTGGAGGAGTGGGAACTCGTTTCCCACCCGAGACTTGCGAGCTTTAAAGAGCAGAGTACACCGGAGATTGAGCAGAACGAAGACCGGCTTTCTGACCTGAAGAACTATGAGTCCGGCATGCAGACTCACCTGGCGTCACTGGAGGCGCGACTTGACTCTCTGGAAAAAGAACTGGCCCGGCGCGACAACCCAAAAAAGTAAGGAATCTCCCGGCCTTCGTGAGATCAAAAAAGAGATCTCGGTGATGCGAAAACAGGGGGAGCCTCCAGCGAAGGACCCCGGCAGTTTTGCGCAGTACATGTGCGATCTCTGCAACACGCCCCACCCGATATCCGAGCTCCGCCAGTGCGTGCTCTGCGGGCGCTGGGGGTGCGAGGCCTGCTGGAAGGATGAATATTATACCTGCAAATCCTGTGCCGGCCTCATCAAAATCCATCAGATTAAACGGGAATAACTCAAAAATCCCCGGGAACTTATTTTTTTATCAGCCTTTTGCCTCCCCGTTGTTTCGAGCGAGCACTTCCGGGATGCCTGCTGAAAAGTGTCGTTTGGGGAATCCCCAATCCATTTATCGCATCCGTTCCCATGATCTGATATCATGGTTCTCCCGTTCAATATTCTAGACGTGGTACTCCATTTTGACAAGTACCTCCCGGTGATCCTCCAGCAGTACGGGATGTGGACGTACGTGATCCTCTTTTTGATCCTGTTCTGCGAGACTGGTCTCGTGGTCATGCCCTACCTGCCCGGCGACTCCCTCCTTTTTGTCGCGGGCGCCGTTGCAGCTGTCGGGATGCTCAACATCTGGATCCTGCTCGGTACCCTGATTGTCGCCGTGATACTTGGGGATACGCTCAATTACTGGATCGGCTACACGTTTGAGATGAAAGTGCTTGAATGGAAATATTCCCTCGTAAAAAAAGAGCACCTCGATGAGACGCAGAAATATTTTGAGAAGTACGGTGGCTTTACCATCGTCATTGCACGGTTTATGCCTTTTATCCGGACCTTTGCACCGTTCCTTGCCGGTGTCGGGAAGATGCGGTATTCATGGTTCCTGGGCTACAATGTCCTTGGCGGCGTGATGTGGTCAAGCCTCTTCCTCCTTGTCGGGTACTTTGTGGGCAACCTCCCGATTGTGCAGGCAAACTTTACACTCATTACGTACGCGATCATTGCGGTCTCATTTGTGGCGCTCGCCTCGGTCTTCGTGAGTATCTATGTCGCGATGAAGAAGGGGAAGGAGAACAAGGGGGCATAGGCCCTGCCGTGTCCCGAAGATGAGTGCGGGTTGGGGTGTGGCCACCCGGTGTCATACCCGTTTCAACCGTGCTATAATATTTTTTTAGGGAATTTCTCGCTTCTTATTCCGCGGGCAGAACGCGGACGGGCATTTCCGCAATCTTCCGGTAAACCTTCGCGGTTTCGCTTTGTGTCCACCGGTCGAACACGAGCGACTGGAACGGCTGCCAGATGGTGACCCAGCAGAAGATAACAAGGATGTTCTCCACGACTTCTGCGAGGGCGTCTCCCTTGAACTGGGAGCAGACCGCGATGCCGGCAAACGACGGTATGCAGACTGCGGCAGTGAGCCGGATCTCCCGGAGGCCGACTCTCTGGATCAGTTTCATGTCCCGCTGCACCTCGTCTGCCCGGAGCCGGAAGTGCGACCTGACTGCGGAGATAATTGCGGTACTGCGTTCCTGTGTCAATTCCGACGCCGGTACCCTGATGACAAGGTCCGTGCACAGGCCGGCCCGGAATCCTTTCGGGACGGCAAGTAATGCGTGGAAGATTCGGTCTTCGGCCCGGTCCGAGAGATCGCGGCTTTCCTCCGGCGACGGGTCGTCCCCATCGAAGATCTGGGCAACGGACTTGAACGACGCCGTGCCGCTTGCGTCTTTTACATCGCTGGTGTGTGTCATGGCAGTGATCCCGTTTGTTTAGGATTTCTGTTGGAGCAGGACTGGATTAAAGTGTGTCCTTTCTCCCGGACTACAATCTGAAACAATTATCAGGGCAGGAGAGTATCACTCATACCACAGGAACAGGAATTATGGCTGAATGTTCACCCGACAGGAAGATGTCCACGAAGGATCTCCTGATTGTCATCGTGATCGCGCTCGGTTCGTTCATGGCCGGTCTCGATGCGACGATCGTCAATATCGCCCTTCCTGACATTGCAAAAGCACTCGATGTCTCGACCGTGACCGTCTCGTGGGTACTCAACGCGTACCTGATCATCCTCGTCAGTCTTCTCCTCGCCGCATCCAAACTCGGTGATATGAAGGGGTACCGGAATATTTTTCTTGGCGGCTTTGCCCTGTTTACCTTCGGCTCGGCGCTCTGCGGCCTCTCCCCAAATATTGATGTGCTGATCGTCTCGCGGATGATTCAGGCGGTGGGTGGAGCGGTCATCTCCGCTCTCGGTGCAGTCATGGTCACCTCCTACCTGTCCGCATCGGTCAGAGGCCAGGCCTTGGGGATCGTCGCGATGTTCACGATGCTCGGCGCCGCACTGGGGCCGGTGGTGGGAGGTTTTCTCACGAGCGCGTTCTCGTGGCAGTATATCTTCTACGTGAACCTGCCGGTCGGGATTATCGCGATCATTCTCGGGATGCGCATCCTGCCACAGCGTGACCCGGTCGCCCCGGGGGCGAAGCTCGATGTCCCCGGGGTCGCGCTCATCTTTGTCGCCCTTGGCACGCTGATTGTCGGTCTGACCACCATTCAGGGCAGCAGTGCAGTGGCCGGCCTCGCGGCACTTGTGCTCTCTGTGATATTCTGGGCGCTCTTTGTTGCATGGGAACGGAAAACAAAAGAGCCGTTGATCAAACTGAACCTCCTGTCCAACGACGCATTCACGCTCCAGAACGTGAATGTCATGCTGATCCAGATGGCGATGGCCGGCGTCATGGTCATCATGCCTTTTTACCTCGAGCTGGTCAAGCATATCGCAACCGACAATGCCGGGACGATCCTCTTGGCTCTCCCGGTCGGCATGATCATGACCGCGCCCATTGCAGGAAAATTCTCCGATGTGATCGGGACAAAAAAACCGATCATTTTCGGGTTTCTGGTCTGCGCCGTGGCGCTCCTTCTCCTCTCGACGCTGTCGGTCCGCACAAGCGTGGGCCATGTCTGCATCTACCTCTTCCTTCTTGGCGCCGGTACCGGTATCGCCTTCTCGCCGCTCAACAGCGCGGTGATGGGAGAATCCCCGGCGCAGGAATGGGGGATGTCATCCGGCCTTGTCAGGATGATGACCAACCTTGGCTCGTCCCTCGGTGTCGCTTCCGTGATGCTCGTTGCAACCGTTGTTGTCGGCCCGAAGCTGGCCGAGATTTCCGCCCACCAGCTGCCCTCTATGGATCTTGCCGGTGCCTTTGATGCCGCGTTCCTGTTCTGCATGGTGCTCGAAGTGATCGGGATCATCCTGATGCTCAAAGTCCCGGCAAAAGAGTCATCGGGGGAGCCTGAAGAGGCCATTATGGGATTCTGAGATCCGGCACCGGATTTTTGTCCCGGTGTCTGCCGGGCATTCTTTTTTGTTTTCCGCCCCGGATGTCTCATCCGTTCAGTCAACAACATTATTGTCCCGTTCGCGCCGAATACTACATCATGCGGTGTCCTGTTGCAGATCCGGGCAAAGAAACAGACACATCCGCTCTTCCCGATGCAGCGTCTGCCTTCTTTCACGACATTTGTGCATGGCGCGAACAGCTTGCCCGGAGCGTCGCCCGGAACAATATCGGGATGCATAGCGGCGAGATCTCGCTCGCGGTGCACCGTATCCTGTTCCGGCTCTGTCTCCTTGCCATCGCAGAAGACCGGCATCTCATCTCCCCCGGTAGCCTCAACCGGATCCTTGATGCAAAAGAGAGCGACATTCAACTGGCGGAATTTTTCGCAGATGCTAGCGATCTCTGGGCTGAGCCGGAGGGCTATTCGGAAACTCCCTCCCGACACAAACCCTCCGCCGGAAAACGTCCCACGATCGATGACCCGGTGATAAAAGCAATAACTGCCCGGCTCCTGTCCGCGGACCGGCCGTACGATTTTTCCCTGCTCTCCCTTGAGGAGTGCGCCGGGGTTTTCGACCAGTACCTTGCCCGCACAATCCGGCGGTCTGCCGCCCACCAGGTGATCATTGTCGACCGGCCGGATGCCGACGTCGGGCGCGTAATGCCATCTCCCGCACTCATGGATTACGCGGTGGAACAGACCCTTGCAGCTGCACGCGCCGGCCGGTCCAACGATGAGCCGCTTCCGCTGCGCATCATTGATCCCGCGTGCGGGGCCGGGGCATTTTTGGTCCGGGCATACCACGGGCTCATCCCGTCACCATCGGGCATGCAGTACACTTTTGTGGAGAGGACCGATCTTCTGCGGCACACCCTTCATGGCCTCGATATTGATCCCCATGCAGTCGCAGCCGCCCGGATGCTGCTTGCTCTTGCGGCCCTGGAAGGAGATGACGCCGGGACGCTGCCCGTTGGTTTTTTCCCGGTGTTTCGTGATCTTCTGCGGATCCTCTCCGATACGATACGGTGCGGGAACGCGCTTGTCGGACCTGAAATTGCAGACGATGAATCGTGGGCGTTCTGCCCGGCCCGGGAACGCCATGCCCTCCGGCTCTTCAACTGGCGGGAAGGCTTTTTTGAAATTCTCGCGCCTGGCGGTTTCGATGCGGTGATCAGCTGCCCACCCGAAAGCCCGGTGCCGGCGCGTGAATGTCTCCAGCAGTATGTCCAGCGGCATTTTGCCACCTGTGATCCCGGGGCCCGTCTCTCCGCATTTTTTATCGAAAAAGGCCTTTCACTCCTGCGGCCCCGGGGCGTGCTCGGGTACGTGATCGGCGATCGCTGGCTCCATGGGAAGTCCGGTTCACCCTTACGGGAACTGCTGCTCTGCAGGCAGATCGATGAGATCGTGATTACCGGTGATGCCGGTGACGGCACTTGTTTTCTTCGGCTTGAAAATTTTCCGTCATCGCATCCTTTCATCGTCCGGCTCACAGGGTCAACCCCGACTTCACCCGGGGACAGCCCGGGATTCCTGATTGACCAGCAGGTACTTTCGGTGGGGGGCTGGACGCTCCGCGACACGAGAAAGGAACAGTTGCTCGAAAAAATCTCCCGGGCTGGAATACCGCTTGAGGAGTACGTGCTCGGGGAGATCCGGTCCGGTATTGCGGTTGAACCAGCATTTGTCATCAGTGCAGCGCAACGAAAAGAACTGGTCCGTGCCGACCCGCGCTGCAAAACCCTGCTGCGTCCGTATGTTGCCGGGGAAATGATCGGGAATTACAGTGTTTCGTCTCCAGAACAGTACTGTATAGTTATCCCGCAGGGGTGGACCGACCGGCATCCCTCGGCCACCGGCCATGCGTGGCGGTGGCTGAAGAAGAGGTACCCGGGTATCACCCAGCACCTCAAAGAGCACGCGGAATCACTGAAAGACCGGCCATCGCAGGGAGATTACTGGCGGGAGGTTGCGAGCGAGTCTGACGCGTGGCAGGAAGAAAAAAACCGTATTATTTTTCCGGCCCGGATCTTCCCGCCCCATTTCACGCTCGGCAGCGACCGGACCGTGTTCGGCCGCAAGATTAGTCTCCTCCCATCCGGGAGCCAGTACCTGCTTGGTATTCTCAACAGCCGGCTCGCCGCGTTCGTGCTTTGCAATCTCGCCGAGGATGCGGGTGTACCCGCTGACATTCGGCTGGGGGATATCCTCAGCCGGTTCCCGGTCGCCACCCCGGATTTTGACGACCCGGATGATGCAGCCCGGCACGGCCGGATGGAGGCGCTCGTGACCGAAATGCTGAACCTGCACCGGCACCTGAGTCTGGCAGCGTACGAAAAGGAAAAAGGGATCATCGCACAGGAGATCGACTCGACCGACCGGCAGATCGATTCGCTCGTATACGGAATCTACGGGCTCTCGGTCGATGAAATTGCCGTCGTGGAGGAAACCCTCACGATGACAAAATCACCGTCGTAAAAAAGATGTCCGAAAAGGGCCTCCGGACAGAGATCATTAAGGAAAACGACCTGAATTATTACCCCAAAAATGGGGATGAAGGAACGCGTCTGTATTGCAGGTTTAAAAACCTTAATTCTGCGCTTATTTTAAAAAAGAGTTCCATTCGTCAGACTTTTACATGCGCGTGGACACCATTTCCACTCCGGCTGGAAATGCGGGTCGTCATTTTGGCAAACGGAGCGTTTTACGGGGTTTCCCGGTCCCGATTCCCAACCCCCTCAACCTTCCGGAGGGGTATTACAATCTGGTATGGTGCCTTTTTCCAGTATGCCTCCCGGTAATGGGTGTTCCGGTACCCTTCTTTTGTATTCTCCTGGATCTCCGCAGTAGTGTCCGGCAGGATATAGAACCGGCGGTACGCCCGCTCGTTCTGGGTCCGGATCCAGAACTCGCGGAGTATGTACGGCGGCAAGGGAAGTGAACGGATTGCCGCCACCTCTTCCGGATATTTCCATTCGATAATGCAGTCCTCACCGATCCCATACCTGACCTTTTTTAATTTCACTGCCACCATCACATTTCCGTGGTACATCAGCCCGTCAAACGGCAGCGTCGGATCGGTATTTCCTGCCCAGTGGTAACCCATTTGTTCTGCACATGCTTTCCCGCTGGCGCGGAGATTCTCCGGTTGTTTTCCTTTCATGTATTCTCCCGGGGAAATCCTGCATTGAAACGTTCCCGGATTTAAAAAAAGAATGAACCGGCAGGCAATATGCTTTACTGATACCGAGATCTTTTACGGGGCACTGTTACAGGTGTGCAGAGATTCGTGCACCTGCCTGAATCACGAGATCTCCGGAAACCCTCTGCACAATGGTTTTGCGAGATGTCTTCGGGCAGTCGGCGGAACTTCGTACCACCCGGCAGTGAGTTTTCTGGGGATCTCATCCACCTCCGGATCCATTGCATGCCCACCACATTTGCGGCACTTGTAGCCTTTGTCTTTCCCGGCGCTTGTCATGCGTTTGCTACACACGGTGCAGAGCGGGGCCTGTGTACGGAGATCCCGGGCCGGTGAGACAAGGCACATCTTCTCAAGGTTGATGCTACCCTTCTTGTAACTCCCAACCGCGATTATCGCATCACCCGGCACCAGCTCCCGTACGGTGTCCCGGAAATTCTTGGTCGGCTCGTATGCCATGCACCGGACTTCCGCATCGCCGTCCCGGATCTCAAATGAGACATGCCCCCCGGCCCCGGTCGCCGGTCGGCCGGCAACAACGCCCCGCACCCGGTACGAGATTCCTTCGCGCAATGCTCCACACGTTCCGGGGACAAGGTGGGCGTCGGTTCCCTGGTTTGTCACCCAGATCTGTTCGAGCGCCGGTTTCTCGGATTCGATGAATGAACGGGCCGACATCACCCATGCCGGGCTCTCGCCCCGGATACCAAAGAGGACCGGGTCCGGCGTGTGCGGCACGCAGACCACGACCTGATTTGCAAAGTCCACGGTATCCCATGTGTGGGGGAATGTCGCCTCCTCTGCTGCAAAGAGGCTCTCCCTGTCCACCTCCCGCTGCGTACCCCACCGGGACGGCTCGCGGTACGCGAGGACCTCGTAGGTCGCATCGGGAAAGACGCTTGCGACCGCTGCGGTCGCACCGACAAGGCCGCGCCGGTTCTTCCAGCCCCGGTACCGGGCGCCTGCTGCTTCGAGAACGGCAATCGCCTCATCGATCTCGCAGAAATCCGTCACCGCCCGCTGGTAGAAGGCCGGGTCCGGCCGTTTTTCTGCCACGACCACGCCGGGGTTTGTCTTCTCGCAGGAAAAATCCGCAAGTTCCTCCACGATGGCGCACGCGAGCTCGAACCCCCGGTCCGGGTCGCCTTCCACATCGAGCGCGATCGCTGCGTTCCCCCGGGTCTTGAACGTCACGTTCGGGTTGAGCCGGGCGAGGCGTGCCTCCCTGACCCGCATGTGCTCACGGATCAGCCTGCGGGCCAGCACCGCGCCGAGATACGTGGTGCACATCCCCCCCGGAGAGTCCGTGTCATCGATACCGATCAGCATGTCTATATTAATATATGGGCACGCTCCATCCATTTGTAACTACATGTCCCAGGAACGCCAGCTCCAACTGGTAACGAGTGTGATGATATCGGCGGGGTTTGAGGTATCCGAGAAGTTTACCCTACGGCCGAGGAGTTTTGATCTCATCGCACGCGACAACGGGACCCTGCTTGTCATGAAAGTCGTGACCCATATCGACTCGGTAAGCGAGGAAGCCGCGTTCGATCTGGATGCGATCGCGGAGCACCTGGGTGGCGTGCCCCTGATCGTGGGCGAACGCGCCCGCGAGGCCGAGCTCGAACGGGGGGCAGTCTATGTCAGGTACGGCATCTACGCGATCAGCATCGCAACGCTGTACGATTATTTTGTGGAGAAGATTCCGCCACTCGTCTACGCCTCTCCTGGAGGTCTGTACGTGAATATCAACGGTGACGCCCTGCGGGAACTTCGGGAGCGGCGCAGCATGTCGCTTGGCGATCTCGGGCAGGTGCTCGGGGTGTCCCGGCGCACGATCAGCAAGTACGAGAGTGGGATGGGCACGACACTTGAAGTCGCGATCAGGATCGAGGAGTACTTCAATACCGGCGTGGTCGAGTCCATAGATATTGTGAAGCGCGAACCGGCAGAATCCGGGCCGGAAACATCAAAGAAACGGTCGGTCCCGGGCATCCCCATAGAATTCCTCGAACAGCTCGGGGTGCAACTCCACACGCTCCGGGGCGCACCGTTCCAGGCGCTCCTCACGTTCGAAAAGCACACGATCCTCACCGGCTACGGAACGGCACAGAAAGTAGTGAAAAGGGCCGCGCTCATCAGCAACCTCTCAAAGATCGCAAAGAAGCACGCGATGTGTATCATCACCGATTACCATCACGAAAAAAAGATCGGGCGGACGCTCGTGATCGGCGAGGACCGCCTCCATGCAATCGAGGACGGGTTCGAGCTCCTCGACATGCTGGGCGACTGATTTTTTTAGAGAACTTTTATATAGAACCACAAACCACTTTTACTGCTAAAAGTGGTGATAATTTAATGTCTCAACAACTTGGAGGACAACAGATCCTTATTCTCAAGGAAGGCACCAACCGCACCCGCGGCCGCGATGCACAGGGTATGAACATTACCGCTGCAATTGCAGTGGCAAATGCAGTCAGAACCACGCTCGGCCCCAAGGGTATGGACAAGATGCTTGTCGACACCATCGGCGATGTCGTCATCACGAACGATGGCGTTACCATCTTAAAAGAGATGGACATCGAGCACCCGGCTGCAAAGATGATGGTCGAGGTCGCAAAGACCCAGGATGACGAGGTCGGCGATGGAACTACCACCGCAGTCGTCATTGGCGGGGAACTTTTAAAGAAGGCCGAGGCACTCCTCGAACAGGATGTCCACCCGACCATCATCGCCGCAGGATACCGGCAGGCCGCAGAGAAGGCCCAGGAATTCTTAAAGGACATCGCGTTCGACGTCAAGGCAACCGACAAGGCGATGCTCAAGAAGATCGCCGAGACCGCGATGACCGGCAAGAGCGCAGAGGCTTCAAAGGACAAGCTCTGTGACCTCGTTGTCAAGGCAGTCACCATGGTCGCTGATGAAGACGGCACCGTTGACACCGACAACATCAAAGTCGAGAAGAAGACCGGCGGCAGCATCGACGACTCCGAGATCGTCGAGGGTGTACTCATCGACAAGGAGCGTGTCCACCCGGCGATGCCAAAGAAGGTAACAAACGCCAAGCTGCTTCTCTTAAACGCAGCCGTCGAGTTCAAGAAGACCGAAGTCGACGCCGAGATCAACATCACCCACCCCGACCAGTTACAGGCATTCCTCGATGAAGAGGAGCGCATGGTCAAGGGCATTGTGGACAAGATTGTCAAAAGCGGCGCAAATGTCCTCTTCTGCCAGAAGGGTATCGACGACATTGCACAGCACTACCTTGCAAAGGCCGGCATCTTCGCCGCCCGCCGTGTCAAGAAGAGCGACATGGAGAAGCTTGCCCGGGCAACCGGTGGCAGCCTCGTCTCCTCGATTGACGCGATAGGGAAGGACGAGCTCGGCCATGCCGGACTCGTCGAAGAGCGCAAGGTCTCCGGAGAAGAGATGACCTTTGTCGAGCAGTGCAAGAACCCGAAGGCGGTCTCCATCATCGTCCGCGGCGGCACAGAGCACGTCGTTGACGAGCTCGAGCGTGCGATCAACGATGCACTCCGCGTTGTTGCGGTCGTTGTCGAGGACAAGAAGGTTGTCGCCGGCGGCGGTGCACCCGAGACCGAGCTCTCGCTCCGGCTTCGCGAGTACGCGGCAAGTGTCGGCGGCAGGGCCCAGCTCGCCATCGAGGCATTTGCAGGAGCCCTTGAGATCATCCCGCGCACCCTTGCAGAGAACGCAGGACTTGACCCCATCGACATGCTTGTCGAGATCCGTGCAGCGCACGAGAAGGGCAAGAAGACCTACGGCCTTAATGTCTACGAAGGCAAGGTCATTGACATGAAGGCAGCTGGCGTTGTCGAGCCGCTCCGTGTCAAGACCCAGGCAATCTCATCTGCCGCCGAAGCAGCCATCATGATCCTGCGCATTGACGATGTCATTGCATCCCAGAAGAGCGCAGCACCCGAAGGTGGCATGCCCCCGGGTGGAATGGGCGGCATGGGTGGAATGGGCGGTATGCCTGGCATGGGCGACTACTAAGTCCCCCCTTTTTTATTTTCCCGACATTTTTTCCGTTTTGAGTTTTTTTGCATTTCCGAAGAGTCGCGTACAATCCTGCGAACAAATTTTCTGCTACGCGATCCGGCCGTTATTTCTGACCTTTACGTTAGGCACCTCGGGAGGATGTGGCCCCCCTCGTTACCGCTGCTGCCGGAGTCCGGCATTGGTGTTCAGCCACACGGATTTACAAAAAAACGGGGCATCCCAATCCGTATCAGGATAGTATTGGAAAACAGAAACACATGGCTTTACGTGCGACATTCTTACAAAGACTTTGTGTGGTGGGGGTACTTCCCGAAAAAAAGAGAAAATAAGAAGATTTAACAGCCGGTAAGGGTGCAACCTGCCTTGACGATGATCGTTCCCGTGATGGTCGCGTTATCTGCAAAGGCATAGGTATACGTACCTGTGTTTTCACCGAAGTTAAACTGGAACGATGCGGTTGGGATTATATCCCCGGAGTTGAACATGCCGGTGTTATTCCCGATCATCTTGATCGAGTGGGTGACGTTGTCGTCATTTACCCAGCTGATGCCAGTACCCGGGAGCACGACATCGGTCTGAGGGGTAAAGCCGGTGCTGGTGATATGGACCTTTGTAACTCCTGAAGCGGCAGTGACCGTTGGCGTGACATTTACGGGGGCGACAGTTGCCACGGTAGTTACGTTTGCCGCTGGTGCAGTCACATTTGCAACAATGGTTTCGTTTGTGACCGGTACTGTGGTCTCCACTGTGGTAGCAACAGGGGTAGCTATCGTGGTGACTTCAGTGGCCGGAGCCGTTGTTTCCGTCGTGGTCTGTGCAGAAGATGATGCGGTCTGTGTACAGCCGGTGATCGCCACCAGTGCAACCAGAAGGATAATAAATCCCATGAGTAACTTCATATGGTGTACACATGAAATGTCCATAATTAAATAAATTTACCTTTTTTACGGCTGAATCTTATTCAGATCCAAAAATTACCTTCAATGTATGGTGCATGGAATGTTCTCGCTGCATTTATCCGGGATCTGATTTGGTGACTGGTCAGCCGGGTTTTCTCTTGCGACAGGTTAATGATACCCGGGATGCACCATCTTTCATGAGCGACCGGTTCATCAGCACGAATTACCGCACCGACTGTTACCACTGCAGGCAGGTGGCAGATCAGCACATCCAGGCGATGCCCAACCGGGCCGATGTCACCTGCGAGGCCTGCGGAGCGACCCGGGTTTTTGTGCCCCGGATTGAAGATGTGGATGAAGCCGGGAGGTTGGCCGGGCCCGGAGCCTGGCCGGTCTGGTCTCTTGCTGTTGCGGCAGCGTGCCGGAACTGCGGCGTGTCAGGCCCTCATGATATCACGGTCAGCTGCCGTTCCATCACGGTAAAGTGCCGGAACTGCCGGTTCACGCATCTCTACCGGTTCGATCTTGAATATATGGCAGGCGATCCGACCGATGGCAGGTCAGCGGGTGTTGTCACGGGCCATTCAGGTACCTGCCCGTAACCTCTCTAAAAAAAAAGTCACGAAAATTTATGCATCGCAGTACGTGCTGAGCCCCGGGTACGTGTCGGCATAGCACTCAAGCGTATTTTTAAGCCGGTGTTCGAGTTTCTGGCTTTTTGCGAGCAGGAAAAAAACGATCTCATTGTCGGTGATGGTGACCGGATCTGAACCGGCACGTTCTTTTAACTGCATGCAGTGGCGCTCGACATACTTATCATGGTTTACCCGGGGAAAATGCTGGTAGATCATCAGAACCGATCCCATGTCCATGCGGTCGCGGATCTTTTTTACCTCTTGCAGGAGCACGTGATTCTGGTCGGCCCTGGTATCCGAGATGCCGGTGTCCGGGTCTAAAAATATCAGGGAGTTTTTGGGAAACGCATCAAAGATGGACTTGAAATAAGAGTCATGGTTCCTGCTGGTGAATTTCTGCCTGCCGGAAATATCGATCCGGATCTTTTCCCTGGTAAAATAGGTCCCGATTTCGTCGAGATACTCAACATCATCCGAGATCTCCTGGAGCCGCTCTAAATGGTCTTTGAGTTCCCGGTTCTGGCTGCCGGCTTTTCCGGAGCGATATGCAGTGTCCAGATCGTTATACCCGGCGCTCTTCCGGTTTTTGGTATCATTCGTTTCGGTCAGCATCGGGACGAAGGTAAAGCCTTCCAGTTCGGGCAATGACTTCATGATATGGCGCACCAGATCGAACTTGAAGAGATCCCGTGTGTCTCCGAAATATCTGTGGTTCATGTACTCTCATTCCTGACAGGGGATATTCGGTCAGGGGATGAAAAAAGTTTCGGCTTGAATCTAAGTAAACATCGTAACACGGTTTGACAACCGGGAAAATTTATGGGTTGTCTCCTGTTTTTTGCACAGGGTGCCGGGTTGCCCCCCAAAGAAATAAAATCTGTTTGCGGAATTACTTCTCTTCCCGCACCATGGTAATGGCTTTTTTCGGGCACTCGTTTGCGCAGATCCCGCAGCCCTTGCAGAACCTGAGGTCGACCATGAGTTCGTCATCGATCGCCCCGTCCGGGCAGTACATCGAACAGAGCCCGCATTCGTTGCACTTCTCCTTGTCGACCACGGGCTTGAACACCCGCCACGACCCGGTCTGTCCCGCGGCCCCTTCGGTCGGTGTGCTTATTGCAAGCCGGTCGTGTTTTTTCGCGCTGCTCATATCTTCATCTCCTGGTACGCAGATTCCGCAGCTTTGACGTTGCGTTCATCGGTAAACATTCCCCGGATTGCGGTCTTTGCTGAGTCAACCGTGACGATCCCCATCTTTGCGAGCGCCCCGAGCACCGGCGTGTTGAGGATCGGGCTTCCCGCGACCACGAGTTTTTCTTTAAGGGCGATCCCCGTCAGATCAACATTGAACGTCGTGTACCCGGCAAACTCCGGCGTATGGGCGCTGTTAATGAGCACCCGTCCGCCTTTTTTGAGCCCGTGCAGGACATCAACCGTCTCCATGACGCTCGCATCGAGCACCACGACAAGGTCAGGGTCCCGGATCTGGCTGTAGACCTTGATCGGGTGGTCGTCGATCCTGACAAACGAGACAACCGGCGCCCCCCGACGCTCGGCGCCGTAGAACGGGCAGGCGGTCGCGTACTTGCCGTCATGGAGCGCCGCAGTCGCAAGGAGCCGTGCAGCGGTGACGCCACCCTGCCCGCCCCGGGAATGGATACGGATCTCAAACATGGGTCGTCACCCCGAACCAGAACTCATGGCCGATACGACGCTTACGGACAAACTCCGCGATGTCGTCGTACGTAACCTCCTGGCCGCCAAGGCCGGCGATCACACTATAGACATCAATATGGCATTTTGCCATGATCTCGTGGGCGACGATGCCGCCGTAGCCAAACGAGTAGTCCCGGTCGATCACGACGACCTCTTTTCCCGCAAGGTCGAGATTCGGGAAGGGACGGAACCAGCGCAGGCGCATCGAGCCGGCCTTTATCCCCTCTTTTCTCAGGATATCGATGGCGACCTCGGCCTCTTTCCCGAGCGTCCCCATCGCAATGAGGATCACGTCCGCGTCTTCGCACCGGTAATTATCAGTCTGCCCGTAGCTCCGCCCGAACCGCTTCGCGAAGTCCTTCTCGGTCGCGGTGATCACTTTTTCGGAGTCACGCATCGAGCGCTCGATCTCCCACCGGAATTTGAAGTGCTGGTCGGGCCCGGTCAGGCCGCCATAGCTGGTCGGGTGCTTCGGGTCGATCGCGTGGGGCAGGTGAATCGGCGGGATAAAGTCCCCGGGATCCACGGTGTCCAGCGGCTGCATGATATGGGAGAGGACAAATCCGTCGAGGTTCACCATCACCGGCAGCAGCACATCGTTATGTTCCGCGATCCGGAACGCCATGAGGGTCGTATCGTAAGCTTCCTGCACGGTTGAGACATAGACCTGCAGCCAGCCGGTGTCACGCTCCTGCATCGCATCGGTATGCTCGGCCCAGATGTTCCAGCCGGGGCCAAGCGACCGGTTCACGTTTGCCATCACAATGGGGAGCCGTGCGCCCGCCGCCCAGTTGGTCATCTCGTGCATGTACAGGAGGCCGTGTGCGCTCGTCGCAGTAAACGTCCGCACGCCCGTGATGCTCGCGCCAATGCAGGCTGCCATCGCCGAGTGTTCGCTCTCGACCGGGATGTATCGGCTCTTCATCTGGCCGCTTGTCACGTAATCCGCAATCGTCTCGACGATCTCGGTCTGGGGAGTGATCGGGTACGCGGCGACGACATCCGGCAGTGCCTGCTTGACGGCTTTTGCGACCGCCTTGTTCCCCGTTGCTATCTCCTTCATGCCTGCGCCTCCTCGGCGGCAAGTTTTTTGAGGTTATCAGAAAGGCGCTGTTTGAGGATTGCAAGCGACTTTGCATCGATACCCTTGAACCGTCCCTGCGGGGCGAGATAATCTTCGAGTGGCAGTGGTTTTTTCATTGCGGCTTTTGAAGGGGCGCTGATGGAAAGCTTCCCGTGCTCGCGCTCGTAGAGCACCCACATCCCGGACTTCACCGCGAGTTTTCCCATCTCGATTGTCTTCTCGGTCGGGTACCGCCAGCCGGGCGGGCAGGGGGCGAGGATGTGGATAAAGGTCGGGCCCCTGAATGTGAGCGCCTTTGCGACTTTCTTGTAGATATCCTGCGGGTACGCGCTGCATGCGGTTGCCATGTATTCAAGGTGGTGGGCAGCCGCGATCGCATCGATATCTTTCTTCTCCACTGTCTTGCCGGTCGGGGTGGTCGTTGTCTTTGCACCGAGAGGTGTCGCGCCCGAGCGCTGCATACCGGTGTTCCCGTAGGCCTCGTTGTCGTAGCAGATATACAGGAAATCGGTGCCCCGTTCAAAGGCGCCCGACATCGACTGGATCCCAATATCGAGCGTCCCACCGTCCCCGGCATACACGATCACGTGGGTTTTTTTGCCCTGTGCCTGGAACGCTTCGGTCATACCCGACGCACATGCAGCAGCCGCGGCAAACGCGACGTTGTAGACCGGCACGTTCATCGCGGTGTTGGGGTAGATCCCCTGGATGACGCTCGTACAGCACGCGGGCACCACGAGCACGGTGTCATGCCCGGCAGCTTTTAATACGTAGCGCAGCGTCAGGGACGAACTGCACCCGGCGCACGCGGACGTGCATTTTTTTATGTACTCTTCCTTTGGGATTTCAGCGATGATCACCAACTCCTCTGACCCGTTCCCGGGTTGTTACGGACGAGCGCGAAAAGAGATCGCGGATCTATCATTATTTATCATCATGGATAGGCAAAAAAGGATCTGTTCTGCTGATCGTTGTTTACCATCGATGGAACTCGACTGACAATCACTTTCACCCCGCCCGGTCCGGGGTTTAAACCCCGGGTCTTTCAACAGTAGGTACAGGGAGGGCAGAAAAACCCCTAAAAAGAAGTTCATGCGCCTGGAATCAGTCCGGCACGAACCGTAGTCCTCCCGGCCTCTCAAAAGAAAACCCTTGAATGATATCTGTGTCAGATGCATGAGCGGGATCCTCTCACCCCTCCTCACGCCCACACAATTTTCGTTTTTATAACATTTCCCGTTCTGTCGATAAAAATAGTTATCCGAAGGGAACGAGCCCCGTTTCATGTTCCCGGATTTTATTCCTGACGTCCTTTCAACGTACCAGAAACTTTAGCGTTAAATTTTTTTAAGATATCAGAATGCTCTGCCAGTGCCTGCAACGCCCTCTGCTTATGGACGTATGCCGGATACCACACGGTAAAGACGATAGCGATTACCATGAAGACCCATTTTAAGTTGTCCCAGAACATAAGGCCCGGGTCAGGCCGGAGCAGCAGGAAAGCATCAATAGCCGTGCTGAGGGTAAATGCAATTCCCCATACTGCGGTGATGATATAATTTACCCGCATGAATGGTGCACTCTTGACACGTTCGGGGTCCACGCCTTCCCGTGAATACTGGAGGGTGAAGGGGAACCTGAACAGCATCGTCGCCCAGCAGACGAGCGTTAGGATCAGCATCGAGAGAACCGAAATGTAACTCGCGAGAGGGTACATCTTCAATCCGATGATCAGGATGAAGAACACAACGAAAAAAACAAGCGTTACCACAGAAAGGATATACCCCTGGAGCAGTTGCCGGTAACTCGTCAGGAGAGTGAGCACGATACCGACAACAAAGGCGAGGGTCAGACCCATCAGGGGACTACCCAGGGGAGCTTCAGCGACAAGGGTGAACGCTATCCATGGCACAAATGCTGTGAGAAGGGATATCAGGTTCATTGCGTTTTTGAAGAAGGATTCTCGGAATGATAACTCTTTTGTTTTATATGCCTGTTCCCTTTCGTTTCACAAAAGATCTGTCCTACCGCAAGGAGCGGTGGGTGCATGTTGTGGCGTGATGAGTGTGTCGGTTCATGAGCCCTTTCCACCGTTTCGATCATTGTTGGAACATATGGGATGTTTTCCTGGCCGGTTTTGCGATGGAAGATCTTGGCATTTTTCAGGATCCGGCCGCCCCCTCGTTCCACTGGGGGTGAGTGCAGGAGAGAGAAGGAGAATGTCAGTGGTGTGCCGGCAAAGGAGTAATATATTTTAGGATCATTTCTCTAATGTCTCCTATGGCTCTTCGATCCCTCAATCTTCCCGGTGTCGGCACAAAATACGAATTCGAGACTGATAAGGGCGATACGGTCGCGATATTTTTCACGAAGACCGGCACCATCCAGATGTATACCCTCCAGAAAGGCTGCCACACGCCAAGCGCTGCCGAGATGACCCCGGTGGAAGCGCGGAGGCTCGGGAATATTCTTACGGGGGCTATTATCGAGGCCGATCAGGAGAGTGTCGAGATCGCATTTTCTGCGCTTGCCGATCTCCGGGTCACCATCCACACGTACATTGTCCCCGCTGCTGTCGCAGGAAAGACGATCGAAGACCTTGAGATCCGGGCAAAGACCGGGACGACTGTTATTGCCGTCTCAAGAAATGACAAAAATATTATCAATCCCCCGCCATCGTTCGTGTTTGAGCGCGGCGATGCCGTGCTGGTCATCGGGGAAACCGACCAGCTCAGGTTATTCGAACACGAGATCATGGTGGATTGATGGAAGGCATCGTACTCGCACTTTTTGTCTGCCTCATACTTGCGCTCGTGAGCAAGTACCTGACCCTCCCGGCGATCCCGTTCTACATTATTGCCGGTGTTGTCATGGGACAGGCCGGCCTCGGGCTTGTTGCCTCCGACCAGATCAGCAGTTTTTTTTCAGATATGGGGCTGATCTTTTTACTCTTCTTCGTGGGCCTCGGTCTCCGGGTCGACAAGATCTCGGAGAACCGGTCTGCCGTCCTTACAAGCGGGATTATCGATCTCAACGTCAACATGCTCATCGGTTTTGTGGCCGCGTACCTGCTTGGCTTTTCGTTTACCGAGGCGCTCATTGTCGCCGCAGCTTTTTATATTTCCAGCACCGCGATGGCAGTTACCTCGCTTGTAGAGAACCGCAAACTCATGATGCGGGAATCGGAGACCATTATCTGGCTGATGGTCTTTGAGGATATCGCGATGATCATCGTCCTTGCTCTCCTCTCGGCTGGCGACCAGAACCTGCTCTTCTTTGCCGCAAAGATCATCTTTGCGCTGGCGATACTCTACATGCTTGCCCATTACGGCAAGGAATTTCTGGTCTCTATCCTCGACCGCGACGATGAACTGCCGGTCCTCTTTACGTTTGTTGCCGTGCTCGCGACTGCGGGATTTGCCGTTTTTTTCGGGGTTCCCGACACCATGATGGTGATCGGCCTTGGTGCCGTGTTTGCGACGACCGACCCGGATGCGTTTGAGCAGCATGCCCGCCCGTTCAAGGATGTATTTATTGTGATCTTCTTTGTCTTTTTCGGGATCACCATCAACCTCTCCGGCAATGTGAGTCTCTATGTGCTTACGGTTATCTGTCTCCTTGCCATCGTCAGCAAACTTATTTCCGGTGTGCTGACCGGCCTCTACCTCTATGGATCGGCAAAATCCGGTCTTGAGATCTGGGCAAACACGATCGGCCGTGGCGAGTTCTCCATCGCGCTTGCCGTGCTGTACGGCTCTCCCCCGGTCGCGGTTACCATTGCCGTGATGGTGATCGTGACCTCCCTCGTGGGATCGTTTGCGGCAAAGTACTCCGGTACGCTCCTGCACGGGTTTTCCGGGAGAAGCCGCCATCACGGGCCGCCACCGCACCGCATGCGTGCGGGCCATTGATCATTTCGCGCGACAAGGACGAGCCAGATCGCGTGCAGATCGCAGTGCACGATCTTCCCCCCCTGAAGTTCTGCATGCTTGCCACCTTATGCAGAGGATACCTGCCAGGATCAACAAAGTTTTTCCTTAAAGGGCCCCTCTCTTTTGACAACAGAGATTTTCCATGACTGACTTCCGTACCGGGTGCATGGTCTGCGGCAAACCGCTCCGTTACCTTGAGTCCCCGGAGCAGCACGAGTGCGCGTACTGCCATCAGGTCCAGACGGCGAATGCTCTCTGTGTGGACGGGCACTTTGTCTGCGATCGCTGCCACCAGCTCGGAGCTGACGACGCGATAGAGCAGTACTGCACAAAGACAACGGAGACCGATCCGATCCGGATGGCGATCACCTTAATGCAGAACCCGGTCGTGAATATGCACGGCCCCGAGCACCACTTCCTCGTGCCTGCCGTGCTCCTCGCGGCATACTGCAACGTTGTCGGGCAACCGGATAAAAAGGCAAACCTGCTCGCGGTGGCACGGGATCGTGCCGGGATGATCCGGGGCGGGGCATGCGGGTTTATGGGCGACTGCGGCGCCGCGGTGGGCACCGGGATCTTCATCTCGCTTGTGACCGGCGCAACGCCGCTCTCGCGCCACGAATGGCAGCAGGCAAACCTCGTGGTTGCACAGAGTCTCACGACCATCGCCCTGCACGGCGGCCCGCGCTGCTGCAAGCGCAACACATTCCTTGCACTGCAGGGAGCGGTTGCGTTTGCTGAGAAAAGCCTTGGCGTGAAGATCCCAATCGACCCGAACGTTACCTGTACGTTTTATGACATGAACAACGAGTGCAGGACCACGGACTGCCCGTTCTATCCCCGCTGATCGCTGCCGCGTGCTTCGATGATCCGCTGGACGATCAAGCGAGAACTGGCGAGGTCGCCGTCCTCGTACCTTCCGATCCTGACAACCTCTGCACAAAGTTCCCGTTCTGCTAGCTGGCGTTTGAGATTATCTTCGTTAAAGTACTGGTTAAACCCGATCGTGATAACATCGGGGTGGATCTCTTCGATGGGCCGGAACATGTCGGTCGGGTCGCCGAGGATCGCGTGGTCCACCGGTTTGAGCGCAGCGATCATCGCCCGGCGCTGCTCCTCCGGGACGATGGGGTGGGGCTTGTGCTTCACGTTTGCATCCCGGGCCACGATCACAAAGAGTTCGTCGCCGAGTTTCTTTGACTCAAGAAGGTAGTAAAGGTGCCCCGGGTGGAGGATGTCGAAGGTACCGGTGGCAACGACACGCCGGGGGGTCATGGGATCACCGCAAGTTCGCAGGGCTCGCCGTCAGCAGTAAAACATTTCCAGTCGCCTTCGCGGTACGGTGCGCCGATGATGAGGTGATATTTTCCCGCCCGGGGAAAGAAGTTCACGTCCGCATTGGAGGGCCGGATCA
The DNA here is from genome assembly GCF_049690535.1 of Methanoregula sp. Classification (GTDB taxonomy): domain Archaea; phylum Halobacteriota; class Methanomicrobia; order Methanomicrobiales; family Methanospirillaceae; genus Methanoregula. The sequence continues at coordinate 31,538 of NZ_JBAVMX010000111.1, forward strand.
CGCCGTTCGGGTGGGAGTGGGCGCTTCCCGCGTTGTGGGTGCCAAGCGGCATCATGTCAAAGAATATGGAAGCAGACGAACTCCCGGCAATTGTCCCGGGAAGGAGGTTGAGTTCGCTTATCACCCCATCCTCTTCTTTGAGGAGTGCGGCAAACTCGTTTGGGTGGCTGTTTTTGCCCAGTTCAAGCAGCAGTGAAAGAAGTTCTTTTTTGATCCCGCGGATGGTCATGGTGGTTCACTATTAAAAAAGCGTTCCGGCGCTTGTACCGATCCATTCGTTCTGGTATGAGAAAAATTGCTCGCAAAACACCGTAATAAGGAACAGTCCCGGTAGATCCGGGAAACTTTCCTCTGATATCACACGGGGAAAAAAGATTTTTAAAAGGGTATTATGTGCCGGTCTGGCCTTTGAGCCATTTTAAGAAAGCCGCAATCAGGTCGCTGTCCTTCTGGTCCTGGCTCTGAGTCTGACTTGCGCTGATCCCCTGCTGCTGTCCCGACTGGGTGCCCGCCCCGGCATTGTTCCCGTTCTGGTCCTGGGGCCCGTTTATGGTACCGTTATCCGATGGGACCTGGGGGGGCGTCACGTTCCCGTCCGCCGGGTTGGGTGCAGTCATATTACCACTGGAAATGGACGAGTTTTCCCCGTCGGGCTGGCACAGCGTCGTGTTATCTGGTGCTGTCCAGTTACCGGTGGCGGTTGTGTTGCCGTCACCTGGAGGGTGGCAGAACGTCATGTTGCCTGCGGTCATTCTGTCCTTTTTGTGCCAGGCCATGTTCCAGTATGCAGTCGTGTTCGCATCACCTGGGCCGGGCATGGTGCCGGTCATGTTCCCGAAATTTCTGTCCGGGGGACCGCTTGGCGCTGTCATATTTCCCGGGTTCTGATCTGACCCGGAGTTTGTGTTCTGCCCGTTTTCCGGCAGCATCATATCGCCCTGATTTCCTCCCTGGCCGCCTTGGCTGTTGCCCTGGTTCGTACCCTGCTGAGAACCCTGGCCGGGTCCCGCTGCGGCGACCATAGGTACCATGACCATGGCTGCACACAACAGGATCGCGGTGATGAGTCCGAATTTTCGCAAATTCTTCATTGTGCATTACTCCTTTTCGGGCAACTGCTTTTTCCCGGCAGTTGTCATACGCGGCCTTTTTTTAACGGTCATGGTATAAATTGAAACCACGCGAGGGGTCAAATACTTGCAAAAACAGGTCAATGATCATACCTGTGAGTTAGCAGTATCACTGGTGCGGTTATCCCGCGGCTGAAATAAAAAACCGGGGGGTTCGCAGGTTCCTTTCGGGACGAGCGGGAACGGTCAATCTCCCTTCAGGACTATTCCGGAACCATTTTCCGTACGGGTTTATGTAAGGTTATGAACGATTTTTGCACCCTGCCGGTCCATGTGCCCCTGCGGTCCCGGTCACCAGCGACCCCGCCGGAAAGACTTGTTGCGGCAGGGAACAGGTCAGGGCGCGCGGGATTATTCCCTGAATGGTGGGTGCCCTGCATGCGGTGCCGCACAACAGCACCCGCGTGAAAATTCTCACGTGGTCTGCTAAAACAAAAGGGAAAACCATCAAATAAAAAAGTTCACGGATCTTCTCTTGCGGGAATTGCAGAGCAGGGACTGCCGCCCCGCCAAAAATGATCGCGGCCGCGACTCAGAGAAAAAAATTTGTAATTTGTGTATTGCATCAGCCACGTGATCCGGGTTATTTCTTCCCGGTCACCTTGATGACATGGTACCCGAACTGGGTCTTTACCGGCCCGATGACTGCGCCCTGTTCGGCGGCAAATGCGGCCTCTTCGAACTCGGGAACCATCTGTCCTTTGCCGAACCAGCCGAGATCCCCGCCACTCTTTTTCGACGGGCAGGAGGAGAATCGCTTTGCGACTGCGGCAAAGTCCTCGCCGTCCTTGATCCTTTTCAAGATCTTGTTTGCATCGTCCTCATTGGTCACGAGGATGTGGGATGCGCGAATCTGTGTGGTCATGTATAGTGATGGGGAGGTTTTGGGATAAAAGGGTTGATGGGGGCAGTGGGTGCCAATGCAGCCCACGACATAATCCCCCTTAAAACTCCCCGTCCTGCTCGAAGCTCCTGCCGTACCGTATTGCCAGTTCCGCTTTGTACAGTTCCCGTCCAAGATATCCTGCATGGTCGAGAAGCGAGACATGCCCCTCTGAAAGCAGCGTAAAGAGCACGTCCTGCCACCGGCTTCCCTTCACCGCCTTTCCGTTGATCACCGCAACGATCTGGTTACCTTCGATCCCGATCCGGAAGTTGCCTTTCGGGTCATAGGTTATCTCGTCCGGCATCAGTTTTGCCACCGTTGCCGTTTCATATTCGAGCGGCGGTTCGCGTCGGCGCCGTTTTTCTTTGAGCACCAGCAGATCGATACCGAGATCTTTGGGATACGGCCGGTCCCGGGTCAGCACCATCATTTCCGTCGCCTTCCGCATCTCCCGGATCGAGCCCTGGGTCTTGTCCGAGTGCTCGCTTGAGAAGATGACAGACGCCCCGACTTCTTTTGCCATGCCGGCAAGGAGGGCGTTTGCCCCGACCGAGTCCGCATCGAGGAGTTCGACCACGTTTCCCGCGCCAAAGAAGAGTGGGCAGCCATAGTCTCTGAACTGCCGGAGCGAAGCGACCAGCCCCGAGCCGATCGGCTGGAGGAGCGGATCGGCGACGATGCAGCTGATGCCAGTCCCGCGAGCCTTTGCGATGTTTTCCCTGAGTGTTTTTGTGCCCGGCACCACGACCGCCGCCGCCCCGGCCCGGGCCACGTCCTTTCCCACAGTTGGGATATTGATATCCTGGAGCGAGAGCACGAGGTCGGCCCGGAAGAGTGCCGCCCGGATCAGGTCAGGGTCCTGCGTGTCCACCGCGAGCGGGCCATCAATCTCCTCAAGTCCGGAGAACACCCGTTTCACGTCAGCCGGGGTCGCATCGAAGCCAAAACCGAGGTCGACGATGTCGGCACCGTGGGAAAAATACGCTTCGACAAGACCCGCGATCCCCTCCACGCGGTGGGCATCCATGATCTCGGCGAGCACTTTTATCCGGGAATTCCCGCCGATCTTCGTGCCCCGGATCACAAACTCCGGTTCTGCGTTTTTCTCTGCTGAAGTGACACGGGCCATCGCATCTTTTGCTTTTCCTGCCGCAAGGAAATCTTCCGCAGGAACGGTGCGCGAGAGCGGGATCTTCCCGACCAGCGGGAGGATCCATGCGAGGTCTGCCGCGTGCCGGGGCCCCCGGTACACCGGCACCCCGGTCTCGCGCTCAACCTGCTCAAAGGAGACGGTAGACATCCCCGAAACAACCACGGCGTCGTACGCGCCCTTCGCGATCAGCTCCCGGAGCGCCCGGGGTGTAAGAAACGAGGCGATCTTCCCTGTCACCACCACATCGGCGTCGAAGCCGGTCGCCGCCCGGCGGACCGTTTCTGCGGTTGCCGCGCCGGTGGGGAGGAGGATGCGCATAAGTTTCCTTAATACCTGAGAGATAAAAACACTATGATCAGATGCTGACCTGCGATCTGCACGTGCATACCAATTTTTCCAAAGACGGCGAGAGCAGTGTGGAGGAGATCCTACGGCAGGCCGAGGTGGTCGGGCTCGATGCTATCGCGATCACCGACCACGACTGCGTCGACGGCGCAAAACGGGCGCTCACGATCCAGACGTCGGTGCTTGTGATCCCCGGGATCGAGGTCTCAACCCTTCAGGGGCACCTGCTGGTGCTGGGCGTGACCGAGATTATTCCTGCAGGGCTCGATGTGCGCGAAACGGTCAGGATCGCCCGGCGCATGGGGGCGCTTGTGATCCTTCCCCACCCGTACCACATGTGGCGGCACGGGGTTGCCCGGAGGATACGAGCTGCGATGACCATCGTGGACGCAGTCGAGGCTTTCAACAGCCGGTACATCGTCGGTTCGGCCAACCGGAAGGCAGGGCGGATCGCACAACGACTGGACAAGCCCTGTGTCGGAGGAAGCGATGCGCACAACGTACGTTTCGTGGGATACGGAAGGACGTTTGTCGAAGCAGAGCCGGATATGCAGGCCATCTTTACAGCCATCCGGACGGGGCGGGTTTCCTGCGGCGGGAGAAAGACGCCCCTGCGCACCTACACCCGCCAGTCGCTGAACAACACATGGAGAAAAATCAAACGGCTGACCCGGCGGTTCCGCGTCCGGTAAGGCTTGCATTCCGGGTATCGTACCTCGGCACCCGGTTCTATGGCTCCCAGCAGCAGGAGTCCAGCCGCACGGTCGAAGGCGAGTTTATTGCCGCGTGCCGGCGCCTCGATCTTTTTTCAGACTGGCGGACCGCAGGTTTCTGCTCTGCCGGCCGGACCGATCGCGGGGTGCATGCCTGCGGGCAGGTTGTCGCATTCTCCACATCGTATCCGGGCCGGGCACGAAGCGCGATCAACCAGCAGCTCCCGCTTGATCTCTGGTGCACGGCCTCCGCTGAAGTCGGGGAGACGTTCCACCCCCGGTATGATGCCCGGTCGCGCACGTACCGGTACTACTATTCCGAACCACCGGAAGATTTACAGGCAATGGAAGCGGCTGCTACCCAGTTCCTTGGCGAGCACAACTTCTCGAACCTTGCCCGGGTGGGCGACAAGAACCCGTGGCGGAAGATTCTTGAAATCCGGATCGGGAACGAAGGCCGGTTTGTGTATCTCGAAGTGAAGGCCGAAAGTTTCCTCTGGCACCAGGTGCGGTGCATGGCGGCGGCACTTTTTTCCGTTGGCATGGGCGACGAGGACGCAGACGGGATCCGGCTGCTGCTCAACGAAGCGGTGAGCCGGCCGATCCAGCCGGCGCCGGCGGAAGGGCTCGTGCTCTGGGATACGGACTGCGGGCTCTCGTGGGTGCATATTGAAAAAAGCGACCGCAGCGGCACGTACTGCGCCGAGCTCCGGCGCCACCATGCGCTCATGGAGCAGGTGTGTCGGGTGCTCCGGCCCGAGCCAAGAGAGCAATCATAGATTAGCGATCAGTCGGGTGTGTCTTTGAATTCCCGTGCGCATCCGCTGGCGACCGCCGCCTCACTCACGGCCCCGGCAACAGCCTTGACCACGCCCCGGTTGAGCACCTTGGGCAGGATGCAGTCCTTTCTGGGGCGCTTCACGTACCTGGCAAGGGCGTGGGCAGCCGCGAATTTCATCTCATCGGAGATCCGGGTCGCAGACACATCGAGGGCACCGCGGAAGATGCCCGGGAAAGCGAGCGCGTAGTTGATCTGGTTGGGGAAATCGCTCCGTGCCGTGCCGACCACGGCCGCCCCGGCGAGCAGGGCATCTTTTGGCAGAATCTCGGGCATGGGGCTCGCGAGCGCAAAGATGATCGGGTCGTCTGCCATCGTGCGGATCATCGCCGGCGTCACAATCCCCGGCACAGAAACGCCGATGCAGACATCCGCGCCTTCCATCGCATCGGCAAGCGTACCGATCCGCCCGGTTTTATTTGTCTCGTCCCCGATGATGAACTTGTACTTGTTCGCGTACAGCCCCTCCCGGTCCCGGTGGACGATCCCCTGCGTATCGCATACAATAATATCGTTCACGCTCGGGAACAGCCCGGGGTCGTAGCCGATGTGCCGGAGCATGCGGGTGATGGCAAAGCCGGCCGCCCCGGCCCCGCAGATGACGATATCCAAATCTCCGAACCGCTTTTTTGTCACCCGGCAGGCGTTTAAGAGTGCAGCGAGCACGACCACAGCAGTCCCGTGCTGGTCGTCGTGCATCACCGGGATCCCGATGCCCTGCAGCGCCTCTTCGAGTTCGAAGCACTTGGGCGCCGCGATGTCTTCGAGCGCGATCCCGCCAAAGACCGGCGCGATGTTTTTAATGTCGTCGGCAAATCCCGTGTGGTAACTCTTAAAACAGATGGGAAATGCATCGATGCCGGCGAGTTTCTTAAAGAGGAGGGCCTTTCCTTCCATCACGGGGATCGCGGCGTATCCTCCGATGTTCCCGAGCGAGAGGACGCGGGAGCCGTCCGAGACGATCGCGATTGTGTTTGCCTTGAGCGTGTACTTCCAGGCCAGTTCTTTGTCTTTTGCGATCTCCCGTGAGACTGCTCCGACCCCAGGGGTATAGGCAAGCGAGAGGTCGTGCCTGTTTTTAAGCCGGACTTTTGAATGAATCTCGATCTTGCCGCGATATTTTTCATGGAACGCGAGCGAGTCTGCGTAGATGTTCTCCCGCTTCTTTTTTGGTCCGGTCATAAAAAGCCACGCTTCGGGATAGTTCAATGGTGGGAGCGGAGCATGATGAATGTTTTGAAAAAAAAAGCGGGCGGTTGGCTTTTATCCCGGCAACCCGTGTGCAAACGCCTCATCGATCCACGCACAGATCGCGTCCCGCACCCGCCGGTACCCATCAAGGATCTCCTCATCGGTCCCGGGTGTCAGGTGCGGATCGGGGAAACCGTGGTGGATCGTTCTTTTCGCGGACGGGACGACCGGGCAGACCGCATGGGCGTTGTCACAGAGCGTTACCGCGAGGTCGAGCGTGACACCGGCAAACGTATCAAGTGACTTCGGCTGGTGGCCGGAGATATCGATCCCGATCTCTTTCATCACGTCAATCGCACGGGTACTCACCCGGCCGGCGGGCCGGAACCCGGCCGAGAACGCCTCGTATTTATCGTCGTACTTCGCCCACAGGTAGCCCTCCGCCATCTGGGAGCGGGCTGCATTTGCGGTGCAGACAAAAAGGATGCGGGGCCTGTTCATGTTCTTCACTCTGAAGATGGACTGCCGTCTTTATACCATTTCTCTTTTAGGTAAAGGACTACGTTTATGAGGTCAGACTGATCGTCACTTCACCCTGTTTTCGGCTCCGCACGAACACGGTTCCTCCGGTGGGTCTCCTCCGCAGCACGAGCCATCAGGTCCTCCGCAGCTGCATTCCGTGTCCATATCCTTTCCCCGGAGCGCCGCACCGATCATTGCCCATGCGCACCCGACGCCGCTCTGGACTTCGATTGCCTGCACCGGGCAGTTCTTCGCACACGCTCCGCACTCCATGCAGTCCCAGGGATGAACGAGCTCTGCCCGGTTTTTTCCTTCGGCAAAGACCCGGTGGGGGCAGACCTGCGTGCAGCGCCGGCAGTTGATGCATTTTTCCGGGAAATACCGGAGCGTGTTATCAGTGTACGCGTCAAACATCAGGCCACCCCCGTGAGCCGGAGGACACCAAGCGCGATTCCGAGAATTGTCCCGGCGCCGACCATGAGTACCATCGCCGGCACGTACCGGAAGATCTCTTTTTTCACACCCGTCCGCGAGGTGAACGTGGTCGAGCCCGTGAAGTTAAGGGCGAGGTACGCGACAACGGACGGGATGATGAGGAACGGGACGAGTACCGCGATGACCTGTGCAATGCCGGAGAGGCCGGGCGCCTCAACGAATCCGGCCGCAAACGGGATTGCGACAAGGACCCCGAGGAAAAATCCCTTCATGGAGAAGTCATGCGTCGGGATAACTGGGAGCAGCGCCGGGAAGAGTACTGTCCCTGCGAGCACGGCGGCAACTGCGGCGAGCCCCGCGACAGGGCCGGCAAGGAAGTACAGCACGACTGCCGCTGCGATCATCGGCAGGAGTACATGCGTCAGTTCCATGGGGCAGAGGACGAGCCTGTCGGCAAGGGGGAACCTGACGGTTCGCATCTCCTGCGTTGCCGTATGGGTGGCGATGTACGCAGGGAGATCCCGGGCCCGGACCGGGCCGTACTCGACCGAGAAGCCGGACCTGCGGGCGACCTCATGTGCCGAAACCCCGGGTGCCGAAAGTTGGGGGAGGATAATTTTACGGTGCGAGACGACCCCGGAGAGACCGGTGAAGCCGATGCGCCGGACCAGTTCATCCGTGCCGAACGTGCCTTTCCCGGCAGCGCACCAGACATTGATGCCCTTTGTATCGAGGACCAGGATCCATGCGTCCCTACCGGCAAGCGCCGACCGGAGCGCATCGAAACTGAGCGTGTAATTCGCGGAGGCAAAGACCGAGGACTCGTTTGTCGGGCTGCCGAGCCGGTACAGGCCCGGGGGGACGATCCGGCCCATCCGGTTGACTCCCCACCGGGCAAGGAAGTGATCCCACCGGTCTTTTCCGGTGATTATGGAGTTGGTAGTGCGGATCGTTGGAGCTGGGCCGGAAGTCCCGGAGTAGCAGCATTGAACAGCCGTTTTTTGTGGGGTATTGCCGGAGCAGGCATTTTCTGGTAGTTCCATGTCTGTCACTTCATTTCAAATTTTGTTGAAACTGTATCTGCAGGTCAATGGTATATATGTTGGCATTTTATAATAATTTGAAATGAAGTCTTCCGGTATATCCTGCTGCGGTACGGGAAAACCCCGCAATAAGAAACGGGCGGCATCCGATATCGGCCTCGAAACTATCGAGCACCTCGGCGGCGAGGAAGTGCTCTCCCGGGCAGTTCCGGCTGGAACCGAGCTGGCCGCAATGAGCCGACGGTATCATGCCCTTTCAGACCCCCTGCGGCTCACGATCCTCTACATTCTCCGCGACCAGCCGCTCTGCGTCTGTGTCATCAACCGGTTCATGCAGATTTCCGATTCAAAACTTTCCTACCATCTCACGGTCTTAAAAGAGAGCGGGCTTATCGAAGGCGAGTGCCGCGGGAACTGGATCATTTACTCGCTCACCGATACCGGGAAAAAATTCGCAGCGTAATTATTTTGTTGGGGCCTTTTTGTACTCGGCCAGCACCGCTGCGGCGTACTCGTCCACAAAGGCCGGCGGGATGTAATTGCTCTCACGGAGACGGCGGATGAGTTCCGCACTGATCTTTGCATCCCCGTCAAGCCCCCGGGCCTGAACGGCTGCATCAAGGCTGGTGATGCCGACCTGTTTTCCTGCGACCGTGAGCTGCCGGGTGTTAAAGAGTGCGTCGGCCGCACAGGGAGAGAGCGAATCTTTCGCCATCGCTTACCTCCGTCCCCCGTTTTTCCTGAACGCTGCCGCAGCCGCCACGAATTTTTTGCAGAACGCGTCGGTGAAATACGCGTGGGTATACTCCCCGAGCGTTGCGTGCTCCACGAGGCCATCGTTACCTCCTCCGATGCCGGCCCCATGCGAGAGCCGGATCGCAAAGCGTGCGTCGCTGCTGCACTCGACCCGTGAGTAATGGAACTCGTGGCCCCGGATCGCGACGGATCCTGTCCAGAGGCCGGGCCGGTTCCCGAATGTGCCCTTCACGTACCCGAGCGCCTGGAATTTTTTTGTCATGACCGCCCGGCCCGGGAGGATATCTGCCATCGCGTATGTCCGGCCATCGGTTTCAAGCGAGCCGCAGAGGTACATGAGCCCGCCGCACTCGCCATAGACCGGCATGCCGGCTTCCGCACGATCCCGGATTGCCGCCCGGCACCGCGATCGTTCGAGCGCGTCCGCGTGCAGTTCGGGGTATCCCCCTCCGATATAGATTGCATCCATATCGGGGAGGGTATCCGAGAGTGGCGAGAAGGGGCGGACCTCCGCACCGGCCCGGGCGAGCCGGTCGAGATTATCCTGGTAGTAGAAACAGAACGCATCGTCACGTGCGACCCCGATGATCGGCCGGTGCCGGGCCGCAGGAATTTTTTGCGCGACAGGCGCCGGAACATTGAGTGGCGGGGCTGCCCGGGCAACATCGAGGATCCGGTCGAGGTCGCACCTTTCGGCGATCACCCGTCCATAGGTTTTCATCGCCGGCGACTCGCGAGCCATCACAAGTCCGAGGTGCCGGCTCTTTACCTCGCTCTCCGGCTGCCTGGGCACCCAGCCGAGCGCCGGGACAAATTCCTCATCTGCGATCATCTGCCGGTGCCGGTCGCTCCCGATCCGGTTGTAGATGATGCCGGTGATCTTCACCCGGGGATCAAAGTCCCGGAACCCCTTTACCACCGCGTGGATGCTGCGCGAGACCGCGTGTACATCGACGACAAGGATAACAGGCGCCTTGAGGATCCTTGCCACGTGTGCGGCGCTTGCGGTATCGGACCCCCCCCTTCCGTCAAAGAGGCCCATCGCCCCTTCGATCACCGCGATATCAGCGCCGGCGGAAGCGTCGGCAAAAGTACGGTGGATCCCTGTCTCTCCCATCATGCAGAAATCAAGGTTCCGGGACGGCCGGCCGCAGATGAGCGTGTGGTGGGAGGGGTCGATGAAGTCCGGGCCGGTCTTGTACGGCTGGACGATACATCCGCGTGCCACAAGAGCGGCCATCAGTCCGCTTGCGATCGTGGTCTTGCCACAACCGCTGTGCGTGCCGGCGATCACGACCCTGGGGATCTCTGCCTGCATGATGATGTTGTTTGCCGGCTTCATGGGTATAATTTATCGTGTCCTCCAACGGGGATGCTCACTTACGGGATGCCGGGCCTCTGGTTAATGACAGGTACGCCTCGCTCTTTACCTGTGTTGCAGGACCCGGAAGATTCAGGGACGTGTCCATTAATCTTATACCGAAAAAGTTCCTGAAAAAAGAATTTTGATCTGTTTATGCGGTCACGTTTGCGGCCTTGCAGCCCTCTCCCCGGAACAGCGCCCATTCTTCGCAGGAGGTGCCGTTGGTAAACGTGCACATGCCGTACTGGCTCCCGTCAGCGTTTGTCTTGATCTCGGTGGTGCCACCGATGTTCCCGCAGTTGACTGAGGCCGGGTTTGCCATACCGGACTGACCTGACACGGTTGCCTGCGGTTCAGGTGTGGTGGTTGCCGATGCCTGTGCAGGCTGCTGGGTACACCCGGCGCATATGATGCCGGCGACGAGACAGAGACCCAGAATGAGAAATACATAGGTTCTTGACATATTATTGACCGGATAGTTTTTTACCGGCCCCTCTTAAAAAAAGATTGGACTGGTTTTTGTCCGTGACCGTGTCGCGGGTCAGGTTCCTGCCGCATTTTTCATGCTGGTAACATACTGCCTGAGTACTATTTCCATTGCAGCGGGATCGCGGAGATTCCTCTCCACAATGTCCACAATTGCGCTCCCGACAATCACGCCATCGGCTCCGGCGTCCCGGCAGGTTTTCACATGTGCAGGCGTCGAGATCCCAAACCCGATGGCAAGCGGGAGATCCGTGTGCGAGCGGACCCGGTGCAGGAGTGCGAGGGCCTCGGGCGAGACAGTCTTTCTGGCACCGGTGACCCCAAGCACCGAGACGAGGTACAGGTAACCGCGTGCCCGGCTCACGATCGTGTCCATGCGGTCGCCAGTCGTGGTCTGCGTGACAAGGAAGATCGGGTCGATCCCGTACTTCTGTGCGACAGCGACGACCTCATCTGATTCTTCGACCGGCATATCGGCCACGAGGATACCGTCAACGCCGGCCTCGTGGGCCTCGCGGTAGAACCGGTCGATCCCTCTCCGGTAGACCGTGTTGTAATATGTGAGGAACACGATCGGGACTTTGGAATACGCCCGAACTTCCCGGACTATTTCAAAGATCGTATCGGGCGTGGTGCCGGCGGCAAGCGCCCGGTCGTCCGCCCGCTGGATAGTGGGACCGTCTGCCACCGGGTCCGAGAACGGCACGCCGAATTCGAGAATGTCGGTCCCGCCATCGATGAGCGCCTTTGCGATCCTGACCGATGTCTCCTTGTCCGGATCGCCGGCCACGGCAAACCCGATGAACGCGGTTGTGCCCTTTTTCTCAAACACGGATTCGATGCGTTCCATCATGCCGCCTCCGGAGCCGGTGCAATTCCCGCAACATCCTTGTCGCCCCGTCCCGAGAGGTTGATGATCACGACGTCACCTTTATCGAACCGCTCCGCGTTTTTCAGGACGTACGCGACCGCGTGGGAGGATTCGAGCGCCGGGATGATCCCTTCCGTCCGCGAGAGGTACCGGAACGCGTCCAGCACGTCAGTGTCCTGTACTGCTTCGTAAGTGACCCGGTGGGAGTCCTTAAGCATCGCATGCTCGGGGCCGACGCCCGGGTAATCAAGGCCGGCCGCAATACTGTGCGTGGGAAGTACCTGGCCGTCTTTGTCCTGCAGCAGGTACGAGAGTGTGCCGTGCAGCACACCGGGGTCCCCGGCACAGAGCGTTGCCGAGTGCTCTCCCGTTTCAAGGCCCTTTCCCGCCGCCTCGATGCCGATCAATTCCACATCATCGGCAAGGAACGGATGGAAGATCCCGATCGCGTTCGATCCGCCGCCCACGCAGGCAACGATGGCGTCCGGCATCGTTCCCTCTTTTCTCTGGATCTGTTCCCGGGCCTCGCGCCCGATCACTGACTGGAAATCACGGACGAGTGTGGGGAACGGGTGCGGGCCGACGACCGATCCGATCAGGTAGTGCGTGTCGTCCACGTTGGCTACCCAATTGCGGAGCGCCTCGTTTGTCGCGTCCTTGAGTGTCTTTGTCCCGCACGTCACCGGGTGGACGGTCGCGCCCATTAGTTCCATGCGGAAAACGTTGAGGGACTGTCGTTTTGTATCGACTTCGCCCATGAAGACCTCGACCTTAAAGCCGAGCGCCGCCCCGACAATCGCGGTCGCGACCCCGTGCTGGCCGGCGCCGGTCTCGGCGATCAGCCGTTTCTTTCCCATCCGTTTTGCGAGGAGCGCCTGCCCGAGCGTGTTGTTGAGCTTGTGCGAACCGCCGTGCACGAGGTCTTCGCGCTTCAGGTAGACTTTGAAGCCGAGGTTCCGTGACATATTTTCGCAGAACGTAAGCGGCGTCGGGCGCCCCGCATATTCCGACTGGTACGCGGCAAGCTCACGCCCGAATGCCGGGTCATGCGTTGCTTTCGCGTACGCGTCTTCGAGTTCGATCAATGCGTTCATCAGGGTTTCCGGGACATACTGCCCGCCGTACTTCCCGAACCGTCCTTTACTTCCCATGCTCTGGCTCCTGTGCAGCGGCAATGAATGCCGTAATTTTCTTGTGATCTTTTATTCCCGGTTTTGTCTCGACGCCGCTTGCGACATCGACCGCGTAGGGCCGGACCTCCCGGATCGCATCCCCCACGTTTTCCGGGGTCAGCCCGCCGGCTAAAATGACCGGCACCGCCGATGTTTTGACAACCTTGCGGGCGAAGTCCCGGTCGAACTTTTTACCCGCCCCCATGCTCTCGTCCACGATCACCGCGTCGCAGTCCGCGGGCACGTTGTCGCCGCGTCCGATCACCCGAAGTACCCGGGCGCCCGGGTCGGATGCAAAGACAAACGGGTGCGAGATCTGGATCGCATCAGGCCGGAGTGCGAGGATCTTTTTGAGATCGTCATTTGATTGCGTGTGCGTGACAACGACCCGGGTCACAAACGGCCCGAGCGCACCAAAAATGTCCCGGGCCCGGGATTCTGAGACCGAGCGGCGCGAGGTTGGCGAGAACATGACGACCCCAATTGCGTCGGCCCCGGCATGTTCCGCAAATACTGCATCTTCAACGCAGGTGATCCCGCAGATCTTTACGCGCACACGAATTCCTCCAGTTTTTTCCCGGGTGCCTGGTGGGCCATGAGAGAAGAACCGATCAAGAACGCATCGCAGTACGGCCGCATCTCCCGGATATCGTCCGCGGAACGCATCCCGCTTTCGGAAACGACCAGCCTTTTATTGGCCCGCAATTTTTCCGAAAGGTTCCGGGTCGTGGACCGGTCGATGGTCATGGTCGTCAGATCCCGGTTATTGATCCCGATAAGCTGCGCACGTGTCAGGAGGGCGCAGTCGATCTCATTCGCGGTTCTCACTTCCACGAGCGGTTCGAGGCCGGCACCGTACACGGCATCGACAAATGCCGGGAGCCGGTCACCAAGGACGCCTGCGATGAGGAGCACCGCGTCCGCCCCGAGCGCCTTTGTCTCGGCAATCTGGCGCATGTCAATGACAAAATCCTTCCGCAGCACCGGCACGCTGACCGCTTTTTTGACCCGGGCAATATCCGCGCCCGACCCGCCAAAGAAGTACGGCTCGGTAAGAACGGAGATCCCGACACAACCCCCATCCGCAAGAACGCCGGCCATCATTGCCATGTCCACGTTCCTGCGGATAACTCCTCCTGATGGCGAGGCGCATTTGATCTCGGCGATCACCGGGTTCTTTTTCTGTGCCGAACAGATGGCCGCTTCAAGACTTGCGTGTCGGAACCCGTCAGGCTCCGGGAAGGTGAAGGGCAATTTCTCCACCCGTTTTTTTGTCCGTTCAATAATCTCGTCAAGGATCATGCTGCACCCTGTGTTGCCGTAACCAGGGCATCCAGTTTCCCGTTTGCTTTCCCGGAATCGATCGAGCCGGCTGCGAGCCGGATCCCTTCTGCAAGTGTCCCGGCCCGGCCGCCAACATAGATCGCGGCGCCGGCGTTCATGAGCACGACATTGCGTGCGGCTCCCTTTTTCCCGGCAAGAACGGAACGGATGATGCGTGCGTTCTCATCAGGGTCGCCGCCCAGGATATCGACCCGTGCGGCACGGGCAAGCCCGAACTGTTCCGGAGACAATGTGTAGTTCTTCAGGTGTCCCCCGTCAAGTTCCGTAACGGTCGTCTCGCCCGTGACTGTGATCTCGTCAAGCCCGCTGCCAAAAACGACCATTGCCCGGGAAACGCCCAGCAGGTGCAGCACCTCCGCGACCGGGTTGGTGAGGTTTTCCGCATAAACGCCAAGCACCTGGGCTTCTGCCCCGGCCGGGTTTGCAAGCGGTCCCAGAAGGTTAAAGACGGTCCGGCACCCGAGGTCCTGGCGTGCGGCCATCACGTGTTTCATGGCCGGGTGGTGGCTGGGCGCAAAGAGAAAGACGATGCCGGTATCATGGATAATTTTTGCCTGGGCCTCGGGAGGAATCCCGATGGTGACCCCGAGAGCCGCGAGTACATCCGCCGACCCGCACCGGCTGCTCACACCCCGGTTGCCGTGCTTGACGACCGGGACACCGGCTCCTGCGGCGACAAATGCGGCGGCAGTGCTGATGTTGAATGTCTGTGAGCCATCGCCCCCGGTCCCGCAGGTATCAACGAGCGTCCCGGAGACGTCCGGACTGACCCGGACCGCGTGCGCCCTCATCACCCGGGCAAACGCGGCGATCTCTTCCGGGGTCTCGCCTTTCATCCGGAGCCCGGCAAGGAACCCCCCGATCTGTGCCTGCGTTGCCAGTCCGGTCATAATTTCATCCATCACCGCTTCTGCTTCGGCAGGGGCAAGGTCGCGCTTTTCCAAAATGGTGGCAATCGCCTCTTTCATGATCATGCCCCAACCTTCCGCGGTCCGAACAGGAAATTTTTCATGAGCGCATCGCCATCGTGCGAGAGGATGCTCTCCGGGTGGAACTGCACGCCTTCAATCGGGTATCTCTTGTGCCGTACACCCATCACAAAACCGTCATCAACACTTTCTGCGGTGACCACGAGTTCCGGCGGGAGCGTGTCCCGTTGTGCCACGAGCGAATGGTAGCGTGTAGCGGTAAACGGCGATGGCAGTCCTTCATACACGCCTTTCCCGTCGCTGTTAATTTCCGAAGTCTTGCCGTGCATCAGGTGCCCGGACCGGATGACCCGACCGCCAAACGCGGTGCAGATGGCCTGATGGCCGAGGCAGACGCCAAGGGTTGGGATCGTTTTGCTCATCGTGTCGAGGACTTCAAGGCAGACACCGGAATTCTCCGGTGTCCCGGGCCCGGGCGAGAGGATGATCAGGTCGCAATTGGTTTTTTCGAGTTCTGCAAGCGGTGTGTCGCATGTTGCAACAACCGGCCGGGCGCCGAGTTTACCCACCTGCTGGTACAAGTTGAACGTGAAACTGTCGTAGCAGTCCACGATAAGAACGGTCGGGACGTTCGCGCTCATCGCACGACCCCTGCCCGTTCGATCGCCCGCATCATCGCCGCGGCCTTGTTCTCGATCTCGGTCCATTCGTTCTCGGGCACCGAGTCTGCCACGATGCCCGCACCGACTTGGATGCCCGCCCTACCATTCTTTACGCTCACAGTCCGGATGGCGATGGCAAACTCAAGGTTCCGGTCAAAGCCGATATACCCGACTGCGCCCGCGTAGAGCCCGCGTGCGTCCGGTTCGGTCTCGCTGATGATCTGCATCGCCCGGATCTTCGGTGCACCTGAGACGGTCCCGGCCGGGAAGCAGGACTTGAGCGCGTCGTAGCAGTCAAGGTGGTCCATGAGCGTTCCGGTGACGGTCGAGACCATGTGCTGGACGTGGGAGAATTTCTCGATGCCCATGAACCCGGTAACATCGACCGATCCGAACTTGCAGACTCTCCCAACATCGTTTCGCGCGAGATCGACGAGCATCGTGTGTTCGGCCCGCTCTTTTTTATCGATAAGCAGTTCCTGCGCGAGCCGTTTGTCCTCGCTTTTATCCTGTCCCCGGGGCCGGGTGCCGGCGATCGGGACCGTGGTCACGTGCCGTTTCTCCACCCGCACAAGCATTTCGGGGCTTGCGCCGATTACCTGCTCGTCCCCGAAATCGAAGAAGTACATGTATGGACTCGGGTTGATCGCCCGCAGTGCAGCGTAGATCGGAAACGGGTCAGCACCCACATCGCATTCCATTCTCCGGGAGAGTACAGCCTGGAAGATATCCCCGGCCACAATATGTTCTTTTATTGTTTTGACCGCACGCGTGAATTCCTCCCTGTCCGTGTTGTCCGAAATCTCCAGCGGCTTTTGCGGGCTCATCATTGGGGAGATGGGTGATACCGGTGGCTTTTCTGCGATCGTTGCGATCTGCTTTTCCAGTGCCTCGATATGTGCAGCACAGCGCCGGTATTCGGCAGCCGGGTCCGTGTCGTAGGTCAAAAACGGGCTTGAGAAAATAAACAGCCGCCGGTCCCGGTGATCGAAGACAATGCAGTCTTTTGTGAGCATAAAGCGGGCGTCGGGCGTTTCACCGGCTGCCTGTTTCCTGTTGTTTTTTACCTGGGAAAAAAGCGAGTTGACGATATCATACGCGAAGTACCCGACCATCCCTCCGAAGAACCGCGGGGCCCGGAGGTTTACGTAGTTGAACCGCGAGAGGATGGAACGGATCCGGTCGACCGGATTCTCTCCATCAGGTTCGCGTGCAATAGCGACAAACGCGTCGCTGCCGGTTACCGTTACGTCACGACCCAGCGTGATCACGCACGCGGGATCGATCCCGACGTACGAGTACCGGGCGATCTTCTCGCTTCCTTCCATCGATTCAAGAAGGAATCCGTTTCCTTTTCGGGTGTTCAGGAACACATCCAGCGGTGAGCACCGTGGAAGTGGTATCTCGGCACAGAGCGGGATCACCAGCGGTTTTGGCTGGTCGCTTACTGCGGTCAGGTATTCATCGGGTCCAAGGTTCAGTCTGTTTTGAATAGTGTCAGTCTCCATCCCATCGGCATCACCAGCCACTGAATTTTGTAAACTGTATCCCGGGCAGGAACGAGGTGTGTGAAAGGTCTTGCCCGGTTACCGGCACTGGCACGGGAATCCTTGCGAGGATCCGGAATGATCCTGCTGATTGCCCATTCAAATGCTTAGTTTTGGTTGTTATTGTGCATACTTATACATTACTGTTTATTTACGCAATCCAATGTGCATGAAAAAACAATGCCTTAAACACATTATTGAAAAAGAGAAGAATGCGTCCTGAACACAAGGGTGTAAAAATACCGTAATTCCCGGAATCCTAAAAAACGAAAACCGGTCTGTAGCCGTGGACCGGTTTTTCTGGTTTACACCGGTGCCCTGTTCACTCCACTTTTATGCCCTTGCTGCGAAGTGCATCGGTCTTCTTCTTCGAACACTCCTCGCACCGGAACTCGGGTGCTGCATCTTCACTCTTATCGTAGTCCCCGGACCTGACGAGCCGGTAGCCTCTTGCAACTTTACCGCAGTCCACGCAGGTGATGTTCTCTCTGACCTCCCACTGTGCCGCAAGCGACTGGGATGTGAAGATGTACTGGTCGACCCAGAAGAAGATGAGGCCGCCAATAAGGTTTGCAACAATGGCGGCCACGATCTGTCCCATTGTGGCAAGGAGGATGCCGACTCCGGCCAGGATCGGCGTGCTTGCCTGCCACCGGAGCAGGTAGAGTGCGTATCGTTTGAAATTTATCCGCATATCCTATCCATCGGGCAGGAACGTTAAAAGGGATTTCTGGCCGGTCCATGCACTGCACGAGGACTTTATACTCTGCAGGACAAATACTAGAAAGTACACTTGACGTGAGTATCCTATGTGGCCGAACAAGCAGCACTCGCTCGGGTGGGTTTTTGTCTCGCGGATGATCGGGGTCATCTGTTTTCTGATCGTGGTCGTGCTGGCAAATATCCTGACGTTTTATGTAGCGAGCCCGCTCTATCATTCGGGTGTTGACTTTCTTAACCTGAACTTCTGGCTGCTGCTCCTGATTGCGATTATCATCTTTATTGGCGATATCTTCGGGGCGTTTCCGTTTCCGCTGAACCTGCCGGCCCCGGTGATCAAGGCTATTGGCAGCGTCTTTATCATTGCATTTGTGCTCCGGGTTTTTGATTGGGTTGATACGACAACCGGGAATAACATCTATCATTACTTCTGGCTGCTTTCGTTTGTGATCGTGCCGATTGTCTTCATCATCGTACTTCTGGCCGGGTACTACGAGATTCTCTGCGACCTCTGGGCAAAGGCAAAGATCCGCGAGCACTCTGAAGAAGTCGTTGCCGGGGAGGCTGATCATTCAACCGTCCTGCCCACCTCCACCTCCCCCAAGTCCTGGGAAGAGGTGGGTGCCGAGTTACGGCTGATGCTGTACGATCTTTTCCACCGGTTCCGCGAAGAGATCCGGAAAAATTAGCATTTGTGTGCAGCTCTGTTGCGGGAGGGCCCGTGCCGCATACCCAAAGAGGGTATTTCTGTTATGATGTGATCTTACCAGTCCGGGTTTTCCACCCGGAATTTTTTCTCTTTTGCCGCGAGTTCCTCATTCGTGAGATGGGCCGGCATACAGATGCAGCGGTGTTCGATAAAGGCACCGTTCTTAAAACAGCCCTGCGGTTCACCGGTGCGGCAGGCACCATAGGTGTCAGTGTCGCAGTCATGGTAGACCTGCGGGAGATTCTTCTCTTTAGCCAATGCGAGTGCCTCGTGCCACGATGCTACCATGTGCAGTATTGCTGCGGCACCTATATTTGGCGTGCGGTTACGGCATCCGCTCTAAAGAAGAATCTAACAAAAAGAAAAAAATAAACAGGATTAATGTAATTAGAACCGGGGTTTCCGGTGTTTGGGCAGGCAGTCCCTGCAGTAAACCGGCCTACCCTCAGTTGGCTTGAAGGGGACTTCGCACTCTTTTCCGCAGTCTGAACAGACTGTCTTTGTCATTTCTCTGGGACCGAAATTTCTCGGGCCGCCAAATCCTTTTCTTTCCATTGTATTACTCATGCAGTTTTAGATCTGCATATATTCATCTTACCATTGAGTATAAATACATCTGCATACGACCTGGCCGGCCGGCCAATCATTTCTACGGCGTCAGGGAATGATTTCGCAGCCGTTGAACTTTTCGTGGGCAAAGTCTGCGAGGCTGATACGCCTTGCGGCAATAAGAGCCCGGATCCGGGGGAGTTCACCTGTGAGTGCGTCGCGCAGGTTTTCCACGGTACCGCACACGAGCTGCCGGCCGGCCAGGTTCCAAGGCTGTACGATGCTTGAGTACAGGCACCGGCCCCCGCAGAACGTGCGGATGTGGCAGGCTTCGCATTCGCCCCCGACTGGGATCCGGCGGAGGTGCTGCGGGTCTGCGTCCGCGATGTGGCCGAGATAATACTGTTTCATGCCGATCATAATTGGGCATGGTGCGATGTGGCCATCGGTCATGATCGCGTAGTTTGCGTGTCCCGCACCGCACCGGAGGGGACTCGCTCTCCCGTTCAGGAGATCTTCCACGGGATCGATAAAAGGATACCAGCACAAAACCCGGCTGGACGTTTCCATCTCGTCCACCCATGCGGTGACAAGTGCACGGATGCCGGGATTATACTTTTTCTCTGCCCACTCGGCAAACGTCCGGTGGCTGAAATCCCCGGTGAAATTTGCATCCATCTGCCAGTGGATAGAAGAAAAGGAGTAGTCCGTGTTCTCCGCGAGGTAACGGACGGCATCGAAGATTTCGGTGCGCTCGGTCACGGTCATCCTTGCTATCAGTTCGCCGTGATAGCCGTTTGCCCGGATTTTTTTCACGTTTGCCATTACCCGGGAAAAAACACCGATCCCCCGGTTTTCATCGGTGAGGGCTTCGCGCCCGTCCAGCGATACAAGGATCGTGGAGAACCGGTTGACAATATATGAGGGGAGCCGGTCGAGCAGGAGGCCGTTTGTCTGGATCATGAACCGTTGTACCGGCGCCTCACGGATGATCCGTTCCACAAGATCTGACCGCATAAGCGGTTCGCCGCCATAGAATGTCACGGTGGGCGAGGGGTCCCGTGCGAGGAAACGGTAGAGCAGCTCCGGATCGTAACTCAGGTCCGGCGGGAGATCCCCGTCGATCTCGACCGGCACTGTGTCAATGCCCTCCGCATCCTCCTCCTCAAACGCCTTCGCCCGGCAGTATCGGCAGCAGAGGTTGCAGTCGTCGGTGAGGATGAGGTGGAAGTACATGGGCCAATTCTTATTATCATGGGAAGCGACAGACAATAAATCTGGGGGCACTGCGGCACGAAACAAGACGGGATAAAACTGATTGTGTTTATTCTCTGTCTGAGTCACTACATTTCCCCGCTTTGATGTTCTGTAAGATACCGGCAATTGAGATCTGGCGTACGAATTTACCTGTTCTGTTATGGGCCGACGGCGGGCACGGTTGTGCGCTTGCCGGTCTTTTCGCATTGCAGAACCTCCGATGGCGCACTGGCTAACGCGCCTCTTTAATGTCATATTTTGACAAACCGGCCGATATAATTCTTTTTTTAATCGGAGGTAATTGTGCGGCACAATGCCGAAAATACCAGTGAAAATATGGCCGAATTTGGTATTTCGACGTGCTTTCGACGGAAACCTTTTATATTATCAGGCGTTAATTCTCATTATCAAAACCCAAACGGGGTTTTGAGGTGTTTAAATGGGACAGAAAATTGGAAAGGAAAAAATCGTACGGGAAAAGGGATTCCTGTACTTCATCGGTAAGGATGGATATGTATGGGCAGCCCCGATGAAGCACAACAAGACCGGCAAGAAGAAGAAAGTCGGTACTGAAAAGATTGCCAAGGAAAAGGGCTACATGTATTACATTGGCAAAGACGGATTCGTCGCAAAAGCCAAGATGAAAAACGCATAATTCAAAAACATTTTTGTTTATTCGCAGTCAGGAGGTACCGGAGCAATCCGGTACTGCCAGATTGCACAAAAGTTTTTCTTAAGACGGGCTCGTCTCCAGTATGATTCCTGATCATCTAAACATATGAGGGGCTATTTGGTGGGAAAAGCCCTTGCAGGATCCGGGGCTGATTATTGCGGACTCTTCCTCGCTTGAATGCTCACCGCTCACTTTCCTGTGTTCATATCCTTGCTTTGTATGTACCTGCAAAAACAAATGTCTGTGCAATGCCCGTTCAATCTATTGTGTAATCAGATGTCAATATTTATACCCCTTTGTTTCCACTGGAATCTCTTTAAAATATGGTTAATTTTGGCAGATGGCGGTTATACGCATTATTCTGACAGTTCCCCGAAATGGGGAAAATGAAAAGAAAACAGATCTGTTTTATATGGCGTACCATCATTATGGCAATCGGGAAACGGTAAGATCCTTCTTCAGGACACTTCATGAAATGCACCTGCAGAGTGATCATACTGTCACTGATCTGGGTGAGCCGGACGTTATACTCCCCCCGTTCCGGACTCCCCTCTGTTCACAAAACCGGTTTCATGATCGAACTGTAGTGGAACCGGCCTAAAAAAAGATGCGACCTGCCGGTGAAGAATCTTACCGGAAAAACATGTGCAAAAATGCATGGGCCCGTCGAGATTCGAACTCGAGATCTTCGCCGTGTGAAGGCGACGTCATAGCCAACTAGACCACGAGCCCTCATGCATCGACCGGGAATTGAACCCGGGCTATAGGCTTGGAAGGCCTAAGTCATACCACTAGACCATCGATGCACTGTGCTCTACAATTTTGGCGGGGAGGTGTATTAATGCTTACTTATCCCGGTCTGATCACAGTTTCCGACCCTGATCGTACATTGTGTTGGTTTTTCCCTCGTTTGGGGGTACCCTTTTCTCCTTTTTAGTATCTGGTAGCGAAAATGCACCTCCCCGCACCGTGGGAAATTCAAAATGAAAAAAAGCCCGAAAAACGTTCGTGCAAAAAAATGTTAGTTCAGTATCCGTGAAGTTCGATCTCAATTTTTTCAAGAGCGGCAATCCGCTTCTCTGTCGCCGGGTGTGTCGAGAAGAGTTCCATGATCCGGTTGCCCGAGAGCGCCGGGATGATGAAAAATGCATTCGCACCCTCGACTTTTGCCTTTGCCTGAGGGGGCACAATTTCCATTCTGCCGGTGATCTTGTTTAAAGCCGAAATAAGCGCCCGGGGATTTCTCGTGATAAGCGCGCTTCCCCGGTCTGCCGCAAACTCGCGGTACCGGGAGAGCGCAAGCATCAGAAGGGTGCTCAGCGCGTAGACAATGATCGAGACAATCCAGACAATGATCCACCCCGAACCTCCCTCACGATCATTGCCCCCAAAGAGCGCAGAGAAGAAGAAACTCTGCATGATCATCGAAGCGATCATCGCGATGAAACTCGCCATGGTCATCGTGAGAATGTCACGGTTCTTTACATGCGAGAGCTCGTGGGCGAGCACTGCCTCCAGCTCATCCTGTGTCAGGAGGCGCATGATCGAATCGGTGCAGCAGACCACCGCGTGCTTCGGGCTCCTTCCCGTAGCAAACGCGTTTGGCACCGGGCTCTGCATGACGGCAATCTTTGGCATAGGCAGATCGGCCTCATGGCACAATTTCTCTACTGTATGGCGAAGTTCCGGGTATTCGTCATCTGTTATGATGCGCGCACCCGTACTCCAGAGTACCAGCTTGTCCGAGAAGAAATACTGGACAAGTCCCATGACAACCGCCAGACCGACAATCAGCAGGATGCTGACGCTGGGGAAGAACACCACCAGCACGGTCATGAACACGAGGTAGAGGAGGAACAGTAAAAATCCTGTCAATAATACCCGGGCTGTCAGGCCCCAGTCTCTTTTCCATTCCATAATTGGTATTTTTTTGCTGCCTGCACTCTTAAATCATTCGAAAAAGACAGCAGAAGACTCCTGTATTCCCTCGATTTCACAGGTTACCGGCCCCGGAATTTTTGCACCCTCTCCGCTTTTGTGCGTTCCATCCCCGGCCCAGCATTCAAAGCAGAAACTATTTTTCGGCAGAACACCGGACGGGTACAATATGGACGAAGTCGATTCCGAGGCTCTGGCTGACGTGGCATACGGTATCTTCGATCACCTTCTCACCAGAAGACTCCAGACGCAGGGCAAGTATCTCTGTGCGCTCGTTGAAGGAGGCGTTGACTTCACTGCAGACCTGAACGATAGCTTCGGGCAGCTCACCAGCGAATACCCGCAGCTTGCCGAGGCGCTCCTTGCACGTTTTGGTTCTGTCAATACGATCTACCGGATGCTCTGCGAGGGTGAAGGTGTCCTCCCCTCAAAGACGACGCAGATGTACTGGATTGTTCAGGATGCACCGGGCAGCGCACCCGAGGCCATTGAAGATGAGCATGCCGGCAAGTGGCTGATCTTCCAGGAGCCCGATGTGGCAGATGACGCATGGAAGAAGGTGCGTGATGCAACCGTCGCACACGATTTGGGCATCTCGGCAAAAGTCAGCACGGCAAAACCCAACCCTGACTCCCGGGACAGCCGCAGGGTCATTTACGTCTATACCAAGGATTGGGCAGATGAGCCGGATGTGATGCGGGTCCGGGAGAACCTCCGCACATTAGGGTTTGTTGACCGGATCGGGTACAAGCGCAACATCGAGACGTTTGCCGGCGAATATGCACAGAAAGGCAAACGTGTCACGTACTATTCGTCCTGATTTCTCTATTATAAAAAACCAAAAAAAGAAAAACAGTATTGAAAAATTCAATTACGCTTTTCGTTCCTTGTTTTTCGGGCGCAGGTTCTTGTAACCGCACTTGCGGCATGTTGTTGCGCGGATTGCATTGCGTGCATTGCAATGCATACATACCTTCACGTTGAGTAAACGGGCTTCGGCTTCTGGGAACTTTGCCATGAATATACACTCCTGTCTGCCCTTATAACAATGTTCTTCGATCTTTTAACCGTTTCGCGTAACCCCGTAATAATTTCAGGCTGGCCTTTTCACAAACCAGTCCCGGAACGCAGTAAGTGCGCGGGCGCGATGGGAGATGGCGCTCTTCTCTTCAAGCGGGATCTCGGCAAGGGTCTGTCCTCCGACCTCGAAGATCGGATCATACCCGAATCCCCCGGTGCCCCGGGGCGCTGTTATGATCCTGCCATCAATTGTTCCGGTGAACACTTCAATACCGGTTTCATCAGCAAATGCGATCGCGGTGGTGAACCTGGCATTACGGTCCGGGACATTATCCATCAGCCTGAGGATGCCGGTGTTGCCAATTGATTGGAGCACGTATGCCGCGTACGGCCCCGGGAACCCGTTGAGTGCATCGATGGAGAATGCAGTGTCATCAACGATAAGCGGCATATGCAGGTGATTGTATGCATACCGCGCTTTCTCCCGTGCGATCTCTGTTACATCATCGGACCGGAGTTCCGGGATGTCGAGTGCCACATGCCTGACTTCAAGAGTTCCGCCAAAAAATGCTGCGACCTCTTGTGCTTTGTGCACATTGCTGGTGACGATCGTCAGACTCCGGCTCACAGGTATCTCCCCCGGAGTTCAATCTCCTGCTCCCGGGCCAGCACCTCGTCTGAGCCGGAAAACGTTTCCGCGTACCCTTGGGCAAATGCCGCACTGAATACGCCGGCCTCTTTCGGGTTGGTACTTTTAAGTGTCTGGAACATGACGTGGAGATCAACGCCCCTCTGCTCGATCTCCGAGGTCACCTGCGATAAGCCGAAATCGATCAGCACGCACCTGCCGTCACCTTCGCGCAGGATTATATTACTGGTTGTGAGGTCCCCGTGCATGATGCCGACCGCGTGCAGCCGACCGACAATTCGTCCGGCCTCATTGCAGTGTGCCTCAGTGAGTGCTCCTGTAAGAAGCGTGCCGGCCACCTGATCCATGACAATGGAGTCGTGGGTGACATCGCGTATGACCGGTGTGGGGACGCCCCCCTTCCGTGCCATGTGTATGAGCCGGGTCTCGGCCCGTGTCCTTTCCGCGATCAGTTTTTTGTCGAGAGCGGGCACCCGGTACCGTTTGGATACCCGTTGCTTGATCGCGGTCCCGTCGCTGAAAGAGACAAGGGCCTCTGCCCCCCGTTTCTGCCCGGTGTTGCCATATTGTCCGTGGTCCGGTGCATGCGTGACTTCGTATTTCCAGGTGACCTCGACCTCGTCCGAGCGGAAGGACGGGTTGACCTGAGAATCCTCAATGGCAAGCGACTGGCTGCTCTCGAGCATCAGTTTTCCTGTATAAGCAATCATCGCGCCGTTGTCCCCAAGGTACTTTCGCTCGGGCACAAAGAACTGTGCCCCCCGCTCCTCGCACATGACACGAAGCATCTCCTGCAGCCGAGTGTTTGCCCCCACGCCACCGACAAGGAGCACTTCGTCTTTTCCGGTGAGCGAGAGCGCTCGTTCTGTTACCTCGACGCACATCGCAAATGCCGTCTCCTGCAGGCTGCAACAGACATCGGGCAGCGGTTCTTTTGCATCCTTTGCCGCGGAGACCAGTCCCGAGAATGCGAGATCCATGCCCTTGACCGTATAGGGAAGTTCAAAATAATGACCGGCTTTTGCCTGCGCCTCGATCAGGGGCCCCCCGGGATGCGGGAGATCTTTTGCCCGGGCAAACTTATCAAGCGCGTTTCCTATACCGATGTCCAGCGTCTCCCCAAAAATGCGGTATCTCCCGTTGAGATACCCGATCACCTGTGTGTTTGCTCCGCTCGCGTACAGCACGACTGGGTCCCGGCAGCCGGTTGCCCAGCACCCGATCTCTATATGGGCAACGCAGTGGTTCACGCCAACAAGCGGGACGTCAAGCGCAAGTGCAAGGGATCGCGCTGCGGTCGCAACCGTCCGCAGGCATGGCCCAAGTCCCGGCCCTTGCGAGAAGGCAATCCCGGTGACCTTCTCCGGTTCCTGCAGAACCGCAGAGATAACATCTTTTATCACTGATGCATGGTGCTGTGCCGCCTCGCGCGGGTGGATGCCGCCATGGGCGGGAGAGTACGGGCGCGAGCACAGTGAGATAAGATCCCGGTCAAAAAGAGCAGCACTGAGGTTCCAGGCTGTCCCCTCAATGCCAAGTATCTGCCCAAATGTAGGCATCAGTGTTTATTTCTTGAATTCGGTGTATCCGCACTTTCCGCACGCAACACGATCCTTGTGGTCGGCCATCATGACACCGGGGCCACAGCGGGGGCAGTACTTCTTTGCCGTGGTAACCTTTTCACCTTCGACCTTGAAGAATGCACTGCGTGAAGGCCCTTTTGCCGCTGCTTTCTTTGCCGCTGCCGCCATGGTTATGCCGCTCCTTCCTCTTTGGGCTTTGGCATGCCGCGTGCTGACAGGTACGGGCGTTCAGTCTTCTTCTTTGCGTCTTCAGTATCGTACACGCGTGCTTTTCCGGTGACTACGGTCTTGCCGAAATTGCTTTTCAGACTGTCGAGTACAACCTGTGGCTCTTTTGCATTGAGCAGGGCGCACAGTTTGCCGATAATCTGCATGCGGGAGGGTGTAGCACCATCGTATGTGAGAGTAAACTGAATCTCTCTTCGTGATAAAAGTTCATTCCTTTTATCGCTCTCGATTTCAAAGTCCATCGATATCCTGTAATTATTGGGAACCGTGTTATTTAAAACCAGAACCCTACATGAGAAAACGGCAGAATAAATCTAAAAAATCAAATAAAGGCAAAATATTCTGTTTTTTTATTGTTATGCGCCGACCCGGACAAACTGCATAAGAAGTTCGTTTGCGGCAGTTTTTGCACCGGCATCTATTGTGCGGAGCACGACACCTTTGTGCGGCTGGCCATAGAGCACGACGGCACCTTCCGGCGCAGCGATTACCAGTGGGATCACGGCGAGGTCTTCCTCTCCGTTTACCATGATGGTAACGGGGGAATGGTCAACCGCGTAGCTGAGTGCTTTAACCAGATCATCGGTGATGGTGCCAGGCGGATTATCCACACGGATACATTCACCGGAGAGCTCCGGCATCCGGCTGCACGGTGAACGCATCGTCTGGCCATCCACCACGGCGATTGCGGGAGTGATCCCGTTTTTCTGGAGGTTATGGGTCACAACATCCCCCACCGAATAAACCACACGCCCGGCAAGTTCCGGGAGCACCGTGCTGAAATCCCGGTGGAGTATTCCGAAAGGGTCCTTGAAGAGCTTGCGCGACTCTTTGGGGAGCACGAGCATTCTAGCGGACCTTCAGCGCGTACCGTCCGGGAAGATTGATATTCATCCGTTTTGCTACGTCTGAATTCTCCGGGTCGATGATGACAAGATAGCCCGACCAGTCATCGCTTAAATTTGCCGTTCCGCAGATCACGCAGTTCTCGCCTTCAACCACCCGGTGGCAGTCCCGGCAGACCTTGCCCTGTTTTTTCTTATTCATCGGCGGCATGTTCTTTCCTCTTGCCTTTGGCCTTCTCCGGTTTATCCTTCGGTGTGCCTGTAGTACCGGCTGCAGCTCGTTCCTTCTCTTTTTCGATCTCCTCTTCAAGCCAGAGTGCTGTACCGAGGCCGGCCTGCCGCATGGTGAGCCCGATCTTGCTGTCCCGTGGCTCGCGCTCGTTTAAGGAGAGCGTCACTACGCGGACCCTGACCGTGTCGCCGACACCGATGAATCGTTTGGATTCCTGGCAGATGAGGCGGGCGTTCTTCTCATCGAAATTTATGTACTCATCCGAGATCTGGCTCACGTGCAGCATGGCATCAATGGGCCCGAGACTCACAAATGCCCCGAAACTCGTGGTCTCCACGACAAGGCCCTCGATAACTTCCTGCAGGGCAAGCCTGAGTACGAGCCCCTCAAACTTGACATCGTAATACACACCGCCATCGCCGGGTACGATCTCGCCTTCGCCGACGTGCTCTACCCTTGTCACAGCAATGAAAATCCCGAGTTCCTTATCGATGCTTCCTTCGAGTTGCTCCTGAAGGACATCTAAAAGAACCTTGTCCAGTTTTTCGCCAAGCCGGGTGGGGGGCACCCTGACTTTGTCTTCCAGCATCATCTTGTAATACATAACCCACCTACCTTCGCAATATCTCTAGTTTTTTCTGTTTTCTCATGGATATAACTCCGATACCCTTCATGAGTAGTGCATCCCTGACCCGGCGGTCGTTGGTCGCAACCAGGCAGTCGTTGGCTGATGCCCAGGCAATTACCTGTTCATCTACCGGAACCGATGAAACGGTACCTCCCGCAATCGTGCACTGTCCCGCAAGCGCAAGGCCGAGCCGCGCGGCAGCCCCGTCATTGCCCTTTGCCCGGGACAACCCGGTGAGTTCCTGCACCACACCGGGAAGAACCACCGGTTCGAAGTTGCCGAGCAGTTCACGGATCTCACTGAAGAGATCGATCCTGAACTGTGCCGGCATCATGAGTGCGTTTGCATCCAGCAGAACTTTCACTCGCTCAGGATACCCATCCCGATTAACCGCCAGCGTGCTCCCACCTGCCGGCTGATAGCGATCCGGGCTCCCTGCTCTGCACAGACCGGACGCTTCAGCTGAACTTCGACTGCCTCTTTCTTGGTGCTTGTGACCACGCCCACAGTGACCGCGGTACCAACGGAGAGCATGAGCGGCTCATTGAATTTCAGGGGTTCGATGACAAGTTCACTCGTTGCACCTACGACTCTTTCCATCAGGGTAACCTGGCACTTGATCTTTTCCCAGACCGGGGGCAGTTTGCCCACATGGCCGACGACCTGACCGGCCAGAGCATCGCTCTTGGTGAGCGCCGGATCAAGTTTTGTTCCGACGCCGAGAAGCCCGCCCGGGGTAGCTTCTTTTACGGTATCTGCACCGGCATTGATTGACGTAACCTCAGTGGTGATTGGTATCCACTTGATCCGGTTCTCGACCTGCGTCTGCCTGCCGGGCCGGATCTCAATAGCGTCGCCTTCGCGGAGGATGCCCCGGATAAGAGATCCCCCGACAACGCCACCTTTTACCTCCTTCCAGTTACAGCCGGGTTTGTTGATATCAAAGGAACGGGCAACGAGCATCACCGGCTCGGCGGCAGGGTCGCGCACCGGCTCTGGGATGGTCTGGTCCAGTGCCTGCACCAGCGCTCCCATATTGATCCCTTTCTGGGCCGAGACCGGGATGATGGGGGCGTTCTCGGCTACGGTTCCTTTCACGAACGCCTTGATCTGCTGGTAGTTGTCCATCGCCTCTTTCTGGGAGACAACATCGATCTTATTCTGGACGATTACGATCTTCTTGATACCGACAAGTCCCAGTGCCATGAGGTGCTCTTTCGTCTGTGGCTGCGGGCATTTCTCTGTGGTGGAGATGACCAGCATCGCCCCGTCCATCAGTGCTGAACCTGACAACATCGTCGCCATCAGCGTTTCGTGCCCGGGAGCATCCACAAAAGAGATGGACCGGAACGGTGTTCCGGTTCCACCGCATACCGGGCAGACCGGCTTTGTTGAGTAAGCGTCCGGGCCTTCGCAGTGTCCGCACTTGTAGAATGTTGCATCCGCATAGCCCAGCCGGATGGAGATACCCCGCCGCACCTCTTCGCTGTGCCGGTCTGTCCAGGTACCGGTGAGCGCATTAACAAGCGTGGTTTTCCCGTGGTCCACATGGCCCACAACCCCGATATTCACACTGGGTATTGTCACATCATGCAAATGAAATCGAACCTCCTTATCCTATTACTAATGGGCATACTTATACATAACCTGTAACGGCCGGTTTTACCGCATTATGATATTTTTAACCGGGTCCGTGTTTGTGCGAAGGGAAAAAAGCCCCATAGCCGAGAATAAAAAGTTGAGGGGGATTAGCCCCCGCCTTCGCAGCTCTGGTCAATATTTTTCAGAGCTTCCTGGAGTCCCGTTCCCCCGGCAAACTCCCGTTCACGCCGGATCACTTCTTTTGCGTCTTCTGTTATGGTGGTAACTGAATCTTTTACGTGTTCTGCGGGGATCAGCTGGTCGGTACGATAGAGAAGGTGCGTACTGTCCAGTTCGGCAAAACTGTTTCCCTGTACCTGTTCCATCCGGACCACAGCACCGGTGGTTCCGGTACGCGGGTACCGCACCCTCATCCCAAGGGCGATCTCTTCAGTAAGCATACATGAGAATGAGTCTGTTCCTAGTATAGAAATACTATGTCCGTCATGACTCAAACCGGGGTGTCCATGTGTCATGCAAAGATATTTTTTATTGGATTACACGTTTGGGATTACACAAAATCAAGGATGGCGAACCTACTATTTTTCCTGACTCTGGTGGACTTTAAAAATATTAATTAATGGTCAGGCCCTGCATGACTGCGGATTCGGGCACGTCAAACGTCGTCCCGGTGGTTCCCACAATCTGGTATTTCCCGTTGGCCTTCACATCGTAGGGATTACCGGTTGTGGAATAGGGCACGACAAATTCCCCGTTCACGCTCTGCTGGCTGTAGGTAAAGTTCCTGCCGGTGTTTGTCACGAGTGAGATCTCGATTATACCGGATCCCTTTATGTGGGCGCCTTTGACGTATTCAAAGATCTTCACGTACTTCACATCGATCGTATTCGAATTGAACACATTTGTCGACGATTCATGGACAAGACGATAGTGCTGCAGGGCAGGAACATCCGTGATCGGCAGCACGACGGAGGCACTGAGTACTTCCGCATGATATCCGGCCGGGGCGTTCTGGTTATACTGTGCTGCCCGGGTTGCGGCAGCAGATACGTTCATCGCCGCGGCATTGGTGAGAACCGGGTACGATGCATGCGTGATACTCTGATCTGCATACTCGACATAGTATGCCGAGCTTGCCGTTGTCATGGATCCATCGAAATTATGGAGCCGTGAAACCATCGTATCGTAGTAGGGCTGTTCGTTTAAGAGAGCGGATTGATAACTGCTGGAATCCGTCTGGCTTGGGACGAGGAACGTCATCTGGTACGGTGAAGCCGCTGCAGTGGAATTAAACCATGTTGCTATTGCCCAGAATTTTCCGGTGTCCATCTCGATATCAGTGATCACATACCGGGTTCCGTCATGATCAAGGATCGTGTTGGCAGTTGATTCGTTTGTCGCCATGAAATATGCAGCAGCGCCATCGGGACCGCTCACTCCCGCCTGGAACGGGTTGGCGTTGGGGATTCTCTGGGCGATGTACGTGATCATATGGCCGTAGTCCCACCACGACATGACCCCATAGGATGAATTGGGATACGTGAAACTATTTTTGTCATAAATCGTGTAATAATCGACCCCGGTTGCCGGCGTATTGTTTTGCATCCATACAAGGGAGTCCCTCCAGTCCTGGTTCATGGAGAGGGGATCTCCGGATGCATTGACATAACTGTACGATACGGAGGTATACACAAACAGGATGCCAAGACCTGCGGTTATGATAATGAGTCCAATAAGGAAATAATTCGTGGCAGACGGAGCCGTGTTTTTCTTCGGTGCTTTTTTCTGTTTTTTACCTTTTGGTGCCTTATCGTCAGCACTTTCGTTGGAGTTTTCTGGTGTTGACTCAAGTGCGATGCCTTGTGTGAGACGGACAAGATCATTCCATCCCTGTTCGAAGGCAAAACTGATACAGATTGCTGAAAGCAGCGCAACATTAACCGCCAGATAATACTCATACCGGATGTGCTGACAGGTTGAGTAGAATATGACTGCCGTCCATACCAGCGCAAAGATGTCGTGGGGACGATCCTCCCGGAAGGCGTTATACAGGATAACCAGTATGCCGCCGAGCAGGAGAATAAGCCCATAGTTAAATGTGGTCCACGCTGCTGCAATTGACCAGCCGCGGGCCTCCTCAACCGTATCGGTCACCGGTGCCTGCCCGAAAAACTGGATGGCAGCACTGATGAGCTGGTTAAAGAACTGTGGGCTCACTACAGCTAAAATTGCCGAACCAATTACTGCCAGACAGAGGAGTGATATGGGGTAATAATAGTGTGCCTTTTCCTTGAGATACCGGGCGAGAAGGTACAGAACTGCTGTTCCTGCAATTACAGCGATGTAGGCGTAAATATGCCCGATGGAATACGTTGAGAGGTCGATTCCCGGGCTTTTAAACCCGAAAAGGAGAAGTCCGATAATCGCGATAGCAAAAACAATGGTATTTGCCACGAGCAGGTATTCGCCCGATCTGTCGCGGTAAACGATGATGACAAACTGGATGACGGTGAATAGGACAACGATGAGGGCAAATACGATCATCGTCGGCATCAACAGCAGGCCAAGCACATATGCAATTCCGGCAATGACTGACAACAGCGCAGTCCTTTTCCAGGTCGCAATATTTTTCAGATCGATGTCAGCCTCTCTTTCTGAATAGAGGATATGGATGTAGAACAGGCAGAACAGCGTCGAGAAGAGTACTTCGCCGATATGATGATCGAAATACCCGTACAGCGACCGGTAAAAGTACTGTCCTGATACCACCGCGGTAAAACCGGATGCCAGAATGCCGGTCTTCCAGTCCCCGCAGAATTTCCCGACATAGTACATCAGCACGACCGTTACGGCCGCCATGATGGGCGGTACAAGAAGACAGATGCCGATAATCTCGGGACGTGTTGCTGCACCTGCGATCAGGCAGGCAAATCCGGAGATATAGATAAAAAGCGGCCCCCAATACACTGTTGAACCCACCGGATACTGGGTCATCGGGTCAAACCAGGTATACGTGAAATGATTGGCGAGGAGCTGTTCGACCTGGCGCAGGTTGTAGAGCGGGTCATCGCTGCCAACCATCAGGAGAATGTCGGTATGATTCCCTGATAGGAGCAGGGGAATCAGGCGTATCCAGGTGGAAAAAATGACGAAGAACGCCACTATGCCGGCAATATAAAGATTACGGCGATTCATAAAATCCAGTTGTACCATATACCTAACCCATCCTGCCTACTAGGTCAATTTCGGGAGCATTAATAAATTTGTGTGTAACAAAAATTAGTGCAAATTTCCCAACAAATCCTCGAACTGCCGGGCTTTCTCTTTCCAGCTGTATTTTTCAAGGTTAATCTGGAATGTTGCAGGGTTATCCATCAGGGTTTTGACCTGTGCAACAAATTCGTCCCGTGTCCTGTAGACAAAAAGGTTCGGGCCCCCGATACGGGCAACATCGGGTATCGGGCGCATGACGATCGGTTTTCCACAGGCTGAGTACTCAAAGAACTTATTGGGCAGGGCAATATCTCCCCACTGGGGCGGTGCCAGGGGGATCGTGCAGATGTCCATACAGGCGATGTACCGTGGGAGTTCCGCATATGGTTTTGTGCCGGTAAACATAACGTGATCGGCTACCCCCAGATTCCCGGCAAGACCCCGGAGTTCCCGTTCATAATCCGTAAACAGCGAGCCGCCCACAACCAAAAGACGCGTGTTTTTCCGGTACCGGATCAGGGTGGGGAGTGCCCGGATCATTTCATCGATTGCATACCAGCGCTCGATACTCCCCGAGAAACCAATAACAAAATCGTCTGTCCCCATCCCCAGTTCCCGCCGCGTCTCTGAACCGTCCTGCGGCACGAAAAGTTCCGTATTGACACCATTTGTGATCAGATCTGCGGAAAACCCCAGTCTCTTGAGTTTATCGACAAGCGAGGGGGAGACAGTTGTGATCCTGTTACTTCTGGCGAGATTTCTCCTGGTGATCTCCCACACACCTTTCCTGATGCACTGCGCAATACACCGGTTTTTGAAGTATGCCGCTGCAGAATCCGGGAACCAGTCCTTGAGATCGAAAACGACCGGTACCCGATATTTCTTTGCCGCAGAAATGACCGCAGCCCCGGCAAGGACATGGGCCGCAACGACAACATCAATCTGGTTGTCCCGGATGATCTTGTTGAAGATATAGTAATGATAGGGCGTGTTAAGCGTATAATGGAGGAGCGGGTTTTTTACTGAAAATTGAGTTGCCTCTTCCACAATAAGCCGGGTAGGGCGGGTTTCACCCCTGCTGACATGGAAATGCGCCACATGCACCTCATGGCGTCGGGCAAGTTCCTCAAAGATATAATGGTGACGGGAGGGGATGGGATGGTGGATGTAATCCTGTGTTGAGACAAGGAGAATTTTCATGGGTACCTCGTGTTTGCCGGGTCTGATGGTAAAAAAATTATGAGTCCACTATGGAGTCACCGGGACTTCCTTGTTGCGAGAGCAGATGGCAGATCCCGTATCCTTGCCGGTGCACCCACTGCAAGTTTGTGCGCCGGTACATCCCGGGTCACAATCGCACCTGCAGCTACCAGTGCGCCCTCCCCGATATGGATGTTGGGAAGGATGGTGGCATTGGCACCTATGGCAGCGTGATGGTCGATCACCGGCCCCACAAGCCCGCCAATCCCTGATGGCGGATACCGGTCGTTGGTCAGCACTGTATTCGGGCCGATAAAGACATGATCCCCGATTGTGGTATTGGTGGGGATGTATACCATGCTCTGGAGGCTGACATCGCTGCCCAGTCGGGTGTTCCCTTCAATAACAACTGAAGTACCGATAGAGACATGGTCCCCGATCCGGGTCTTTTCACGTATTATGACATTATGCCCGGACTGGAACCGATCCCCGATGATCACATCGCAGTAGATGATGGTGCCTGACCGGAGCACCGCATCCTTTCCAATCGTCGTACCGACAAATCCGGTTTTTCCGATATTTTCCCGGGATGGAAACCCCAGCGTCACCGGTTCAAATACCTGCAGGCCTTCTCCCGTTTTGTTGATCCCGTATTCGATCATTCTACCGTCACGCTCTTTGCAAGGTTTCTTGGTTTGTCAATGTCCCTCTCGAGTGCCACGGCAGTCTGGTAGGCTAGGATCTGGAGAGCCACGAGGCTTGTGAGCACTTGGACAAAGAGATGTGTCTTTGGCAGGGGGATAAACCGGTCGACAATGTCGGGTAGTTCCTGGTCTCCTTCGCACCCGAGCGCGATCACCGGTGCCCCCCGGGCCTTGATCTCCTTGATATTGGAGACCATCACTCCATACGTCTCTCCGGGCATGCAGATAACAATGACCGGGGTTTCCGGTGAAAGGAGAGCGAAGGGTCCGTGTTTTAACTCCCCTGCTGCATAGCCTTCTGCATGGATGTAGGAGATCTCCTTCATCTTGAGGGCACCTTCCAGTGCGATGGGATAAAACGGGCCCCTCCCGATGTAAAAAATACTCTGTGCGCCCCTGCACAACTCAACCGCATCTGTCAGGTCCATGAGGAGTACCGCTTCAATTGCCTGGTGCGCATGCTGAAGAATATCCTCGTACCTGCCTTCTGAACGGGTATCAATGATCTGCATGAGAACTGCCAGCTGGGCAATAAACGATTTGGTAGCTGCGACACTGATCTCGGGGCCTGCACGCATAAAGAGCGTGGCATCGGCAATCCTGCTGGCGGAACTGCCAAGGACATTTGTTATGGCCAGGGTCTGGCAGTTGTGAATCCGTGCCTCCCTGATGGCAGTCAGCGTATCGGCGGTCTCTCCCGACTGGGTGATCCCGATTACGAGACCCTCAACGGGTGGGGGGAAATACCTGAATTCCGAGGCAAAATCCACGCGTGCAGGTATCCCACAGGACTCTTCGAGAAGGTATTTGAAGATAAGCCCGGCATGGTACGATGAACCGCAGGCAACAATGCTTACAGATGAGGACTGACAGACAAATTCAGGGAGAACGTTTTTGTCGACAGCTAGCAGGGTGTTGAAGAATGCCTGTGGCTGTTCGTAGATCTCCTTGAGCATATAATGGGCAAATCCGCCTTTCCTGACATCTTCCGGCGACCAGTCAATAAGTTCAACAGCGCGGCTTACCGGTTTGGCATCCTGGTAAATGTCCACGCTGTCTCTTTTCAGGCAGGCAATATCCCCGTCTTCGAGGAAGATAGCACGCTCAGTATACTCGATTATAGGGGTCATGTCCGATGCGGCAAAATATTCCTTGTCACCTATCCCCAGCACCAGTGGACTGCCTTTCCGTGCGGCGATCAGGCAGTCTTCCCCGGATGCAATAACCAGCAGTGCATACGATCCTGCAAGGTGCGGAAGTACATTCATGACTGCGGAGAGCAGATCCGCCGTTTTTGCAAACTCTTCCTCTATGAGATGGACCACGACTTCAGTATCGGTTTCGGACCGGAAGATGTGTCCTCTTGCAGCCAGCTCTTTTTTTAATTCCGTAAAATTTTCGATGATCCCATTGTGAACCAAGGCGATCCGGTTGTTGCAGTCTGTATGCGGGTGGGCATTTACATCATTTGGGATCCCGTGAGTTGCCCACCGTGTGTGACCGATGCCGATGGTACCGTGCAACCGGATCCTGCCGGAGTATTCGGAGATACGGCCTTTGTGCTTGTCGATTTCAATGTGGCTTTGAAGCGTTGCTATCCCAAACGAGTCATACCCCCGGTACTCAAGTTTTTTCAAACCCTCGAGGATCAAGGGTGCAGCCTGTCGCCTGCCAATGTATCCGACAATTCCGCACACGTCATATCACCAGGGAATTGTCAGGAATTATGCGGGAGATTACCGTCTGGTTTCCTTCCAGCGTGGCATTGTTCCCGATTATGCAGTTCTGGAACCGGGAAAATGAACCGCTTTTCACATTGTCCCCAAGAATAGCGCCGAACTCCGAGCGTGTTGGTGCCCCCTCGATGTCCAAGATACCCCCTGCAGTACCCGTTGAGGTATGATCGGCCAGCATACAGCGTTCACCAATGACTGAATCCACAATGCGGGAGTGCGATGAGACTGTGGTGTCATCCATCACGATCGCATTCCCTATCAGGCTCAGTGGTTCTATAGTGACCCGGGACCCGATGCTGGTGTCGGGCAGGATACAACAGTTCGGTCCGATAGTACAATCGTTCCCGATAATGACCGGACCTGAGATCACCGTATTCGGGCCAATGGTCGTCCCCTTGCCTATGTGGACCGG
Organism: Methanoregula sp.; assembly: GCF_049690535.1. Lineage (GTDB taxonomy): Archaea > Halobacteriota > Methanomicrobia > Methanomicrobiales > Methanospirillaceae > Methanoregula. Next base: position 68,822 of record NZ_JBAVMX010000111.1, read on the forward strand.
GCCGTTTATCGTGGCATGACGGCTTGATGTGCCATCTCTCTCCGCAGGGAGATGTTTAAGGAGGCGCAGGTTGAGTTTGAGCAGATCCCAAGGATAGATCGCGTCCTGCCAGTCATCAGCGGTGACTGCGTTTATCCTGGTACCGGCTTCTATCATGCAGGAGATGGCATCTGTGATATCGTTTCCCCTCACGTACCGGAAGAAGTCTTTGTTTAACGAATATATCCCGGTACTGACAAGGAAACTGGGTGCATGGTCCGGCTTTTCCACAATACTGTCGATCTGTCCGTCCCGTATGGTCACCACACCAAAATTCGAGGGGCTGGGGTGTTCTTTTACAAGGATAGCGTTTTTGATATCCTTGATCTTTGCCACCGATTGGGCATCGATATAATTATCGCCGGGTAAGAGCAGGAAGTCTCCCGCAATTCGGGCCTCTGCCTGCAGGAGTGCATGGGCTGTGCCGAGCTGTTTTTCCTGAACAACCACTTCAATGGGCAGGTCGAGCTGGTTTAAAAACCGGGTCACCTGTTCCTTACGATATCCGACAACGACGATGATGTCACGGATGCCGTTTTTTACGAGTGCATCAATCGTGTACGCGATGATGGGGCGGTTTGCCACCGGGATCATCGCTTTTGGCCGGCTCCACGTGAGCGGGCGGACCCGTTTTCCCTCTCCTGCCGCAAGAATAACTGCCTGCATATCATCACCTACCGGATAGTTGCGTTCTCGCCAAAATTTCCCTCAATGGAAGAGTTAGGCGCGAAATTTGCGTTGCTGCCGATCACCGAACCAACGTTGACCGAACAGTTGATCCCAAACCTCACGTTGTCCCCGATAACTGCACCGAACTTGGTGTGTCGGGTATCCCTTCCGCCAACTCTGACCGGGGCATGGTCATGCCTGAGGTTCGCAATTTTCGTACCTGCACCGAAGTTGCATCCGCTACCGATAACAGAATCCCCAACATAGTTGAAGTGGGGGATCTTTGTCCCTGCCATCACAATGGAATTTTTGAGTTCCGTACAATGTCCGATATGGCAATCGTCACCGATGCTCGTTGCTCCCCGGATGTACGCGTGGGGACCGATCCGGCAGTTGTTCCCTATGATGCAGGGCCCCTCGATATAGGTCCCTGATTTCACCACCGTGTCCTTACCGACAACAACGGGGCCTGACAGGTGTACACCCTCCTCTATGGTTCCGTGATTTTCTGAGGAGAGTTCGGAAAGGAGTGCCGCGTTTGCGTCGAGTAAATCCCAGGGATAACCGATATCCATCCACCTCGAGAGGGGAACTGCCCGGAGCCGGTGCTCTCCGATCAGCATCTGGAGGGCATCGGTCAGTTCGAGTTCTCCGCGTGACGAGAGCCCGACCTGTGCCAGCCGATCAAAAATTTCCGGGGTAAACAAGTATGCACCGGCATTTATGATATTGGATTTGGGCTGCTTTGACTTTTCTTCAAGGGCTGTCACCAGATCATTTTCCACCAGAACCACCCCGAAATCCCCCGGGTGATCGGTTGTGCTCGTGCTCATACAGGGGGCCGGCGTCCGGATAATGCGGGCAATGTCTGTGCTCGTAAGGATCATGTCCCCGTTCATGACAAGGAATGGCCCGGTGATGAAATCCTGTGCCGAAAGGAGCGCATCGGCAGTACCCATCTGCTGGCGCTGCGGGGCGTACGAGATATGTACCCCAAAACGTTTCCCGTCGCCGAAATGTCCCCTGACTTCCCGCTCACCGTATCCGACTACAAAGACGAAGTTCGTTATGCCGGTATCTTTGGCTGCCAGCACGAGGTGCTCCATCATCGGGCGGTTTGCCACCGGGAGCATCACTTTCGGGCGCCGGGCGGTGAGGGGACGCATGCGTTTTCCTTCACCGGCCGCCAGCACAACGCATTCCATAGGTACAGCTCATCCTGCAATATTTAAGCAGTTTTCCCCTGCTGAATAAGAGTTTTTGCAGTTTCGAGCAGTTCCTTTGCCCGCGTCTGGCTTTTCCCCTCGGCTGTAATCCGGATCTTGGGCTCGGTCCCGCTGGCCCGGATAAGGTACCACCCGTCTTCCTGTGCCACCCGGATCCCATCAGTTGGGTTTCCTGCGCCAAGTTTTGTTACAATCTCCCGTGCATTATCCATCGGAAGCGATTCACGGAGGATCGGGTAAACCGGCATGGCATCCAGACGCTCAGCAACATCGCAGCCCGATGCAATTTCGCAGAAAAGGGCTGCGGCAAAGGGGCCATCAGGGCAGTATGAGTGGTGAGGGAAGATCCAGGCGCCGCTCGGCTCTCCCCCGAAATCACCCCACGAGATCAGTTCTTCGGACACAAATGCATCCCCCACCGGAGTGCGGTGAACCTCTGCGATCTCATCGATAATCATGGAGGCGTCGCTCGTTGTGACCACTTTTTTTGCACCAAGATGCTCGGCAAAGAGCATGAGCAGGTGGTCGCCGTCAATATACCGGCCCCTGTTGTCAAATGCCATCATCCGGTCCGCATCGCCATCATGGACAACTGCACAGTCGGCCCCGGTCTTTTTTACCATCTCTCCTACGTATCCCAGGTATTCTTTAAGGGGTTCTGACGGCCGGGCAAAATGCCCTGCCGGGTCACAGGTGAGACAGACCGGTTTTACACCGGCCTCTGTCAGAAGGCCGGGTGTCAGCACAGAGCCGGCGCCGTTTCCGCAATCGACGACAACTGAAATCCCCGGTTCGATGGAGACTGCATCAAGGATCGCTTTTTTATGGGGTGTGAGTGCGTCGAAGGCACATTCTTGGCCCTGGTGGCGCCAGTCCGTCCAGTGAGGTCCTTTGAGGAATGCCTCTGTATCTTTCTGCTGGGCCTGCGTGAACGAGGAGCCATTCGGGTTAAAAAGTTTGATCCCATTGTAATCCTCGGGATTGTGGGAGGCAGTGATCATGCACCCGGCCGTTGCGGTGCGGGCGCTGTACGCGACAGACGGAGTAGGGGCGACCCCGGTGAAGCGGGCACGTCCTCCTGCACCAAGAATGCCGGCAATTATGGCACGGGCAAGAGCCGGGCTTGTGGTCCGCGTGTCGGTTCCCACCACGCAATCGGGGAACCGTTCCCCCATGACCGCACCGACAGCAAGTGCGGTTTCCACGAGCGACCGGTCAAACCGCTGACGGATACCCGATGACCCAAAAAGCATGCATCATGGTGGGCGTTTTGTATAAAAAGAGTTTTAGTGCAGCAGTGATGGGTCCGGAACAGAGCCCGGCGTCTGCTGCCCGTACGGGCACCAGTGCTCCCGCTGCTGGAGGCGGGAGACCCCGGCGGTGGATGGCCCGAGAAAAACAATACGTTTTTTCTCTGCCCATTCTGCCATGAGATCCCCTGTCCCCGGTGCAATCAAACCCTCGTTGTTGACCACGAGGACATCAGCCTCGTCAATAGTTGTGGTGACTGATGACCCGAGGGCATGCTCCAGTGCCGGCATGTTCCCGATGCAGAAGACCCGGCAGCCGTTGAGTTCCCCGGCCAGTTCGTGCACGCAGGCAGCGTGCGATGCCGGAGGGCAGGCCCGGCGCACGCGGGTGAGGCAGAAGAATGCCGTGGCAACGTTGATGATGGCACACGCGGCGCTGCGGACGTTCGGGGCCTCAAGCGGCGTCCCGAACATAAATGAGATCTTTGTCATGGCCCGGATCGGATCGTCTGTTACAAATTCCGCGGTCCTGCCCCCGAATGATGCGATCATGCAGGCGCCCCGCTCGTACTCGCAGGTTATTGCGTCTGGATCGACATCAAGATGGACTCCCGTGTCCTCGCAGCCACTGTTTGTGAGGATCTCTTCAAGCCTGTTTACCGAATCCGTGACAATATCCATTAGAAACCACCGTCTTTTTGCATGAGCACGACCCGAGCGGGCGCACCATCAAGGCCGGCCAGTCGCAGGGGCAGGGCTGCCATTTCGTAATCTCCTTCAAGTACCCCGGAAAGGTCGAGGAGTTCGATAATGATGCAGCCGTGGCCGAGAAGTTCCCGGTGCACCGATCCGTCGCACACAAACGCTTCAATTGAGAACGAGTCGATCCCGACAGAGAGGACGCCGTTTGCGCTGAGCAGTCCCGCTGCATCCGATGAGAGGTGCGGGTAATCTTCCCGGAACCGGTGTTCTGCTGAGAACTTCGTTTTCAGGAGGATACGTTTCGAGGTACCGAGCCTGCCGCTGAGGTCAGCTGACGTAATCTCACTGCCGGCACTGCTCACGTCAATGACCCGGCACGGGCCGATCACATGATCCAACGGGATGGTGTCGATAGTATCCCCGGTTTTCAGGTAATGGACCGGGGCATCGATATGGGTGCCCGAATGGCTGTTCATGACAAGATCGCTAATCAGGTACAGTCCTGCATCCCGCTGGGAGAACTGCGGCGGCATATCCCCGGGGTACGAGACGGTTTTGTCTGAAAGCGGGCGCGTGATATCAATAATTTTCATAGTCCTCTCAGTTCTCCCATCCATGTTCTCCGATGAGCGGCACAAACCTGACGCCCCCGTGAAGTTCCTGCGTGAACCGGTCCTGGTGTTTTTCGAGTACGACCAGTTCTTGGATTGCGCGATCGCCGACCGGCGCAACCAGCCGTCCCCCTTCTGCAAGCTGCTCTTTGAGTGGGCCTGGTATTTTCGGGGTTGCAGCAGTGACAATGATGCCGTCGTACGGGGCACCCGGAGGATACCCAAGTGTGCCATCCCCAAGAACGATCTCAACGTTATCTGCACTGACTGCCACAAGGTTGGCGCGTGCCAGCGCTGCAACCTCTTCAACACGTTCGATTGTAATCACCTTTCGCACAAGCGCCGAAAGGATAGCCGCTTGATATCCGCTCCCCGCCCCGATCTCAAGCACGGTGCCTGTGGGTTTCGGGTGGAGCAGGGTGGTCATGAGCGCCACGATATACGGCTGTGAGATCGTCTGCCCGTTCCCGATCGGCAGTGGCGCATCCGCGTACGCATCCCGGTCGTAAGGCGCCGGGATAAAAAGATGGCGTGGCACGTCCCGCATCGCAGCAAGGACGCACTTATCACGGATACCCCGGGCTTCGATCTGCTGCACCACCATAATGTGCCGTTCGTCCGATCGGGGATATGCGGAAGTCATAACGTGATTGTTTGACTCAGAACCCTGCTTTCTCTGCCACATCTATGGTGGCATCGATCTGTTTTTGGAGCGCCTCGGGAAGGCCGGCGATCTTGACATCAAGGAATCCCCTGATGATCGTCGCGGTTGCCTCGTCCTCGGAGAGCCCCCGGGCCATCAGGTACTCTATCTCATCCTGCGCGAGTTTTCCTACAGCCGCCTCGTGCGAAAGCTCAGTCCCGACAACTCTCCCGTCGATCTCCGGAATGGCGTAGATCATCCCGTCTTTGAGGATCAGGCCTTTGCATTCGAGGTGGCCCCGGGTACCTGCGGTCTTCCCGATGATCTGGCCCCGGGAGATGATCGTCCCGCCCTTGGTGATCGCCCGGGTCAAAAGCTCTGCGCTTGCGCCCTTCCCTTCAAGGATCGCCCGCGACCCCACATCGATATACGATGTCGGGGAGGCAATGGCAATCGTGGAGAACCGGGCAACGGAATTCTCGCCTTTTAAGGTAGCGGTCGGGTACATCTGGACTTTCTTTACCGGCTGCATGCAGACATAGTTTGAGAGGAAGACTCCATTCTCTTCAACAATGGATGCACTCCGGGGGAAGACCTCGACGTTCTCGTTCCATGTGTGGATCATGGTAAAGCTGATCTTCGCATCTTTTTTGATGTAAAACTCGGAGACCCCGTAGTGCTTTGCCCCTTCTCCGATATGCCCGCTGCTTGCACAGCCCGAGATCATGTGGAGTTCGGCGCCCTCTTCGGCGATGATGATGTTATGCACGTGCTGGATGGTCTCGCGGCCGAGATACAGGCAGGCCTGGATCGGGAGGATGTTCTTTGACCCTTTGTGGGCGATGATCACGTAGCCCTTCGGATCGGGCTGTTCCGCGACGTATTTTGTGATCTCGTCCTTGTCCTTTGCAACCGCCTTCCAGAGATAATCCTTGAGCCAGGCGTGCTTTTCCATTGCCTTTTTAAACGAAAGGACCTCGATGCCCTCCTGTCGGCACTCGGACTCTACGATGTTCTGGTCCACCTGGAGGTAGCTGCCGCACCGGTTCTCAAGGTTAAAATCGATACCCGATTGGACGATCCGTTCCTGGTCGTCCTTTGCGATCCCTGGCGCGTTCAGTTGCGACGACATTCCCGGCACTCCGTGTATCCTCTCTGTTTGATGTCCTTTAAGATCTCCCGGGGGTTCCCGTGGCAGGTGATCATGCCGTCGCACATCACGTGCCCCTTGTCTGCGTCAACATAATCGAGAATAAATCCCGTGTGGGTGATCACAAGACCGCTTTTCTCCCGTTTTGCCATGCGCTTGTCTTTTTCGAGCAGGTCCCCAATGGCCTTCCCGATGAGCGAGATATTTTCGAGGTCGACCCCGCTCTCGGGTTCATCGAGCATGACAAACCCTGGGTTCTGGATCATGAGCTGGAGGACCTCGCTCCTCTTGATCTCCCCGCCGGAAAATCCCTTGTTGATGTCCCGTTCGAGAAACCCGCCCATGTGTACGGAATCTGCAAGGGCCGGAAGATCGACCGTCTTGTCATGCGAGATTGCGGTGAGGAGCTTACCCAGTTTGAGCCCCGAGATCGTGGGGGGGCGCTGGAAGAGCATCCCGATCCCACGCTTGGATCGTTCGTCGGCGTGCATCGCGGTCACATCCTCTCCGTTGAAGGTGATTGTCCCCTGCGTAATTTTATAACCGGAGAATCCCATCAGCGTCATCAAGAGCGTGGTCTTCCCGGAGCCGTTCGGGCCCATGAGCACATGGGTCTCCCCGGCGTCGATGTGGAGGTTGATGCCATGCAGCACCTCTTTCTCACCGACATTCACATGCAGATCTCTGACATCCAGCATACCGAATCGAATAGTGTATGTCGATGGCTGCATTAAACGCTTTTTACCGTACCATTGGCACGGGGGAGTCGAAGAGAACGGCCCCCTCATTTCCCCAAGGGACTTGATGGAATAGTTATAATGACGCGACAAGGGATCGGGATAACCAAGTAATGTGTTCTTTATCTTGCCCGGTACACCGGTATCATAAAGTGGCGTGATTTGGTGCGGCAGGAAAAAGTCAGGGACAAGGCAGGAAAGGCCCGGGTCCGGAAGGGCTCGAAGGATGCAAAAGAGTCTCTGCTTTCCCGTGAAACTCCTGAGATCGAGCCGTATCTCAACCGGATTATCTGCGGGGATGCAGCAGAGATTCTTGCCGATATCCCCTCAGTGAGCGTCGACCTCGTCATCACCTCCCCGCCGTACAACTTCGGCCACGCATATGCTCATGATCCTCACGACGACACCCATGAGTGGAACGAATACTTCGCCACCCTCAACCGGGTCTGGACCGAGTGCTTCCGGGTGCTCAGGCCCGGTGGCAGGATGGCAGTCAATGTCCAACCGCTCTTCTCGGACTATGTCCCGACCCACCATATCATCTCGAACCAGCTTGCGGGGCTTGGTCTCCTTTGGAAATCAGAGTTTCTCTGGGAGAAGAACAATTACAACGCGAAGTACACCGCGTGGGGGAGCTGGAAGTCGCCGTCCATGCCCTACATCAAGTACACGTGGGAGTTTGTCGAGGTCTTTGACAAGGAGACCCACAAAAAAGCGGGCCGCCGTGAGGACATCGACATTACTGCCGATGAGTTCAAGGAATGGGTGATCGGCCGCTGGACGATCCCTCCCGAGCACCATATGAAAGAGTTCGATCACCCTGCAATGTTTCCCGAGGAACTGCCACGCCGGCTCATGAAACTCTTCTCATACAAAAACGATATTGTGCTTGACCCTTTCAACGGTGCGGGAACGACCACGCTCGTTGCTGCTAAACAGGGTCGCCGGTTTATCGGGATCGATATCTCCCGACAGTACTGCGATACGGCGATCCGGCGGTTGCAGGCAGCGACGGGTTCTTGTCTTCCGATGCCGGATCCCGAAGTGTGATGCCGGTTTCTGATGCCCGGGAACGGATACGCCGATTACACGCTCATTATTGCGGCATGTTCGCTTTCACCCATGCATAGGTGCCTTTCCTGTCGTATGCATGCAAGATGATGTAATTGTAGATACCGGCATAGGCATTACCCTGTGCCACCTCCTGCCGGTACGTGGAAAGCTCTGCGTTATACGCAGATACCATCGCGTTATGGGAGGAGACAAGCCCGTTGTACCCGCCGATATTTCCAGAGCCCCGCAATGATTGCATCCGGCCTTCGAGCTCTGAGATCTGGTCCTGTTTTGCCGTCAGATCGGAAGCGAGGGGCTGAACCTGCGTATTCGTACTGAGTATCTTCTGCTCCGAAAGGGTGGACATATCGTGGATGTATGCGGTCTCTGCCCCGCTGGTGTACAGGGTGGTCCCGTTCCCGATAGGGATGACCAGCGGCTCAGAGGTAAGCCGGACGCCCCCTTCCAGTTCATCGGGAGGGATGCCTGCGTAGGACAGATTGGTTGCTTCGAGGTAGGCATACCCGGTATCCTTGTATAGCGAATCAGTGGAGCCGACCCCGACCGCCATATGTGATTCCGGGGAGAAGAGAAGGAGCGACACCTTGTATCCCTCACGGGAGAGGAGACCGGCAAGGAGTACGCTCTTGTCATCGCAGTCTCCCGCACCCTCAACAACGGTTTCGATCGGGTACTTGGTTGGGTTATCGGGAGTGGTCTCGTAGGTGAGGGACTGGGTATACGCGGCCATCAGTTCGAGGTACTCATCGCTCGAAAGCCCCTCATCATCACGGATCTTGCGAAACTGCGCGATGAGGTTGGCATACAGCTGCTCCTGGGCGGGATCATTAACCATTTCCCGGTAACTGTCCGTCACCCAGACGTTTTCAGTCACGTTACCGTAGATGGAGACCGATTTATCCGTGGATTTTGCCGCGTTATAGACCGCTGCATCAACCGGCACGGTGATGGTGATCTGATTCTTTTCAAAAGGGAAGGTATGAGCAGCCGTTATTGGTGCAGTATCATCGGATCCTACGACGATGTGAGGGACAACGACTGCCTGTCGGGTAGCGTAAAGGTACCCGGCTGCAATGGCGATAACCAGCAGCAGGAAGACGATGACAATGAGGAATCGTTCGGTTCGGGTCATGGTACTGTTACAGGAGTGTTCCGATATCGCAGATGGAGTTTATAATTGCCGCAGGAAGAATAGTGCTTTTTTCGCATACATCTTTTCTGAACTTGCCGGTTCTGACAAGGACGCCCCGTATTCCGGCTCCTTGTGCCCCTCCGATGTCGGTCTGGATATCGTCACCGATCATTACGACTTCTTGAGCGGCAAGTCCCATATCATGCAGCGCAAGCTCGAAAAATGCCTTTGCGGGTTTTCCGATGATCGTCGCGGTCTTTCCGGTTGCAGATTCAAGTGCCGTGACAAACGGCCCGGCTGAAAGCGAGAGCCCGTCCGGAGCCATCCAGTACCGGTCTTTTTCGAGTGCAATGAGGTCTGCCCCCCCCATCAGGCAGCGGAAGGCATGGTTCATGGAAGCATATGTTACCTTGTCCCCCGCATCCCCGACAATCACGTAATCAACGGCTGTTGAGCCGTCATCGGTGCAGGTACCTTCAAAGTCCCGGTCCACATCCCCGGTCGTCAGGAGGTATGCCCGGTGTTTCCCGGTCTCCTGCATGAACCGGATTGCGGCGAGCGGCGGGGTAAAAATTGCGCGTTCGGGAATATCAAACCCGAGTTGTCCGAGTCTCGCTGCTATGGTCGCGCGGCATTTTCGTGTCGAGTTGGAGACGCACCGGAACAGGTAGCCCTCTTCTGTGAGGAATGACAGTGCTTCCAGGGCCCCCGGAATAGCGGTGTCCCCGGTATAAAGTACTCCGTCAAGATCGATGAGAAATCCTTTCACATCCCCAAGATCCATCCTGTTCCCCCCATTCAGATCTTCCAGCCGTTACAGAACGCGTCCATTATTGCGCTGCAGAGCGTGCGGTTTTTGCTCATTTTCTTTTCTGCCTCTTCGGTCATCGCCAGCTGCTCATCATGACCGAGGTCATTTGCCCAGTATGCAATCACAGGGACGGTCACCTCAGGGTGGAACTGGACGCCGAGTGCATGGCCGAGCAAAAACGCCTGGTTGGGGACGATCCTGCCCGTTGCAAGGAGTTCTGCCCCTTTTGGGAGATCGAAGGTTTCCCTGTGCCAGTGGTAGACCTCAAACGATCCCGGGAAAAGCCGCTGCCATGCCGGTGCGCAACCGTGGATTGTCCGCCAGCCCAGTTCTCTCTCGTGGGGATAGACCTTTTCTCCGCACGCGGCTGCGATCATCTGGGCGCCAAGACAGATGCCGAGCACGGTTGAGCCCCGGGAGACTGCCTTTCTCACCAGTGCTTTTTCAGGAGAAAGAAACGGGTACATGCTCTCATCGTTGACGCTCATCTGGCCGCCAAGGACAATGAGCCGGTCGGGCGGATCATCCGGAAGCGTATCACCTTCGTAAAGCCTGAGGATCCGGAAGGGCTCGTTTCGGGCCTCGAGGTAGTGCCCGATAGAACCCGCGGGTTCGTGTTCCCCATGCTGGAGGATCGTGATCATCTGAAAAATGGTGCGCGTGGCAGCATGATGAGGGTTCGCATCACTTTCACCCCCCGCGGCCGGTCTTTAACCATCCGGTCCCCGGATTTTCTGTACAGATGACCGTCATGCAGGCAGAAGTCAGGATCGGGGCGCTCTGGCGGCAGCGGATGGATGCACTGCGGGAGTACGACGTTGTCCGCGACGGGAACGTCTTTCGTGCGGGACTTGCCGGAAGCTGCGTTTTCTCATCAGAATACGACAAGGCCCGTGTCCTGCTCGGCAATCTTGTCGCCCGGTATGACGGTGTTGCATTCGACTCCCTTTTCCCGGGCACGGAGATCACAAATGACGGTGGTTCCTGCACCGCGCTTGAGAGCTGTCACACCCTGTCCGCAACCACTGTCGACAGGGAACGCCTGTCGCAGGAAATGTATTCCGATCTCACTCTCGTGCGCGGGGTGGGTGCTGTATCAGAACGGCACCTGAAAGCGCGGGGTTACCGGACGATCGGGGACCTTGCAGGGCACCCGAAGTTCCGGTCGGCAGCCCGGCAGGTGCTCGAGCGGCTGACCCGTGCGGATCCCCATGATATCATGGACCTTGTCGGCAGCCGGCATGCAAAATCCCACCCGTTTGCCCTTGGGATTGCCGGTTCGTTTGAGCCCGAGGATTACGTGTTTCTCGATATAGAAACGCTCGGGCTCTTTTCCCGGCCGATCATCCTCTTTGGTGTCGGCACCATCGAGCATGAGAATCTTGTTGTCCGCCAGTACCTGCTGCGCGATATCTGCGAGGAGGCTGCTGCCCTCACTGCGACCGTGGAGCAGGTATCGGGGGATCACCCGGCACTTGTGACTTTCAACGGTAAAGCGTTCGATCTCCCGTACGTGCAGGACCGGCTTGCTTACTATGGCCTTGGTGCGATATCCCGAATTCCTCATTTTGACGTGCTGCACTTTTCACGGCGCCGGTGGAAGGGGCAGTTTCCTTCATGTCGGCTCTCTGCACTTGAATCAGAGATCCTTGGGATTGCCCGGGTGGACGATGTTCCCGGCCAGATGGTGCCGGAGTTTTACGAGACCTACCTGAAAACAAAGAACTGCGGCCCTCTCGTCCCGATAGTTGACCACAACCGGCAGGATGTGGTCTCGCTTGCTCTTCTCTTCTTTTACCTGCTGGGGGAGACCTGTGGCCATCGCTGATGTGATCCGGCTCCTAAGGACAAACCCGGTGTACCGCAGCCGGGTAACCTGCCATCAGGTTTTGGACCCGGAACCGGCCCGGTACGGCACGCTTAACGATCCGCTCCCCGGGGCGCTTGATGCTTACCTCTCCAATAACAACATACGGCTGTACTCCCACCAGTGCGAGGCGATCAATGCTCTCCGTTCCGGGAAAAATGTGATCATTACGACACCCACTGCCAGCGGCAAGACCCTTGCGTTCAATATCCCGGTGTTTGCCGGTCTCGCTGCCAATCCCGATGCCCGGGCACTCTACCTGTACCCGACAAAGGCACTCTCAAACGACCAGTATGCAACGCTCAAAGTGATGGAGAAGTTCACCGGCATACCGGCAAAACCGGCGATCTACGATGGTGACACGCCGCAGTCGAAACGGGCGGCCATCCGGGAGAACTCCCGGATTGTTATATCCAACCCCCACGAGATCCACCAGGTTCTGTCGTGGCACGCGAAGTGGAGCCCGTTTTTCTCGAACCTGAAGTTTATTGTGCTCGATGAGGCCCACCGGTACCGGGGGGTCTTCGGGTCCCAGATCGCGCTCCTGATCCGGCGGCTCCTGCGGGTCGCACGATTCTACGGCTCCGACCCGCAGTTTGTCCTCTCGACTGCAACCCTTGCAAACCCGGAGGAATTTGCCGGGCGTCTCGTGGGCCGGCCGTTTGCCCTTGTCGATAACGATGGATCCCCTCACGGCACCCGGCATTTTGTCCTCTACAATCCCTTCTACGATGGGATCGGGGAACGTTCAGCCCACCAGGAGACAAAAGATCTCCTGCTTTCCTGCGTCAAAGGAGATCTCCAGACGCTGTGCTTTACCGGTTCGCGGAAGATGGCGGAGCTCGTCACCATCTGGACCCGGGAAGATGCCCGGCGCAGCTCCGTGCGACTCGCAGAAAGTATTTCTGCGTACCGGGCTGGCTACCTGCCTGAGGAGCGGCGCACAATCGAGCGGCAGCTCAAGAACGGGGAGATACGCGGCGTGGTCTCAACGAATGCACTCGAACTCGGCATCGACATCGGCTCGCTCGATGCGGTTGTCATCGATGGTTACCCGGGTACAATGATGTCAACCCGGCAACAGGCAGGACGTGCCGGGCGAAAAGGCGGGGAGTCGCTTGCCGTGCTCGTAGCGCAGGCCAACCCTCTCGACCAGTACTTCATGCACCACCCGGATCAGTTCTTCTCCCGCTCGCACGAGCACGCGATTATCGATACCGAAAATCCCTACATCGTCTCGGGTCACCTGCTCTGCGCCGCGGCAGAACTGCCCCTCCGTGAAGATACTGATGCCGGGTTTTTCGGGGGATCGTTTGCACCCCTTCTTGCGGAGCTGGCGAAAAACAGCCTGATAACAAAGACGCCACGCGGGTGGGTGTATTCCGGCCGGGGCCGGGCAGCCGATGCGGTGAGGCTCGATGGCATGGCGGCCGAGAGTTTCCGGATCGTATGCCACGGCCAGCTGCTTGAGACCATGGACCGGGCGCAGGCCTATCGGGAGGCACACAAGGGAGCGATTATGCTCCACCAGGGTGAGACCTACGTGGTCAACGAGATGGACCTTGAGACCCACACGGTCCGGGTGACCGAAACGGATGTCGATTACTACACGCAGCCGTTAAAATCGGTGGACCTCCGCGTCATCGAAACGCTGGAGACCCGGGACGTAAATGGCGTGAAATGTGCGTTTGGCGATGTCGAAGTGACCGAGCAGTACACCGCGTACAAGATCAAGAAGGGCGATATGATCCTTGGTGTCGAGCCGCTCAACCTCCCGCCGCTCACGTTCCGGACAAAAGCATTCTGGTTCATCCTGCCGGACCCGGTTGCTACCGCCGTCTCCGCTGCCGGCCTCGATCTCGCCGGCGGGCTGCACGGCGCGGAGCACGCGCTCATCGCGCTCATGCCTCTCCATGTCATGTGCGACCGCTGGGATATCGGGGGATTATCGACTCCCGCATTCGGTGAAAATGGCGAGCCGACAATTTTCGTGTATGACGGATACGAAGGGGGCATCGGCCTTGCAGAAAAAGCGTTCGGTCTCCTTCCTGCCCTCTTTATGAGCGCGTACGAACTTGTGCGCGACTGCCCGTGCGAAAAAGGCTGCCCGTCCTGCATCTATTCCCCAAAGTGCGGGAACGACAATGTCCCGCTCGACAAGGAAGCGACAGCAGAAATTCTCTGCGGACTGTCACGGGTGCCGGAAAAATGTGATGGGATCGGAAGTGTGGCCGGGCCGGAACCTGCCCTGCCGTAGATCTTTTGTATTAGTCCACGAGCACGACCCGGATCTCGGGTTCAGGCTCGTCATCTTCGAAGATAAACAGATCATCAATCGTCGTGTGCAGGGCCTTTGCGACATCGTGCGCCAGCTTGAGGGACGGGTTGTACTTCCCTTGTTCAAGAAAGACGATCGTCTCGCGCCGCACACTTACTTTTTTTGCAAGGTCGTCCTGCGTCAGGGACTGACGGGTGCGGTATTCCTTTATCCTTGTCTGCATATGGGTTCACGTTCCATACGTGTTATTTATTTCTAACACTCTCGGAATATTAAAGTTATCTATTTCTAACATTAACGGGTGAAAAAATTCGGCACGATCAGCCCGTGACGTGATCTTAATGACCGATGGCATCGCAGGTACCGTTACGCATGCCCCGAGTTCCACCGTTCAAGGAGATCATCGCCCGCTCTCCGCTTGTCTTTGTGATTGGCGTCGCTGGTGACAGCGGGTCGGGGAAGACGACGTTTACAAATGCCATCCGCCAGATCTTCGGCCCTGACCTTGTCGCCACCATCACGCTCGATGATTATCATAAGTACGACCGGGAAGAACGGAAACGTCTCGACATCACCCCGCTCCACCCGGATGCGAACAACCTCGCGCAGCTCGAAATGGACGTTGCCCGGTTAAAGGAAGGGTACGCGATCACAAAACCGGTCTACAACCACGAGTCCGGAACTTTCGATCCCCCGGTCCCGTTTGTCTCAAAGAAGATCATCATCCTCGAAGGGCTCCACACATTCTTTACGCCCCGGCTCCGGGAACTCATTGACTTCTCTGTCTTTGTCGACCCGGACCGGGAGATCAAGTACGCGTGGAAACGGCAGCGGGACACTAAAAAGCGTGGGTATTCCCCGGCCGAAGTAGCAGAAGAGATTGAACGGCGCGAAAAAGACTATGAAGAATTTATCGCGCCGCAGCGGTGCCTTGCGGATGCTGTCATCCGCATCAGTGCATCCTGGTACGGAAAGGAGAAAGGGCAAACGGAGAATATCTACCGGATCTCCCTCCTCCAGCACCGGATGAGCAGGGTGATTGCCGATGCAGACCTCACAATCGACCTCAATTCGCTTCTCCTGTTCCACGACCGGGACTTTTCTATCGAGTTCTCGACTGAGGCAGTTGCCTGCGAGCGGATGCGGGCGCTCACCTTCGATGGCGAGATGAACTACGAAACGGTCCGGAAACTGGAGAAAAGCATTGAGCAGCAGACCGGCGTCCACCCGATCGCAATCTTCGAGAACCGCAAAACCATCGCCGCGACCGATCTCGTCCAGCTCATCCTCTCGTGGCGGATCATCCACCGGCGGATTTTTTTGCAGGACCGCAGCTGATATTCCCGGTCAGGTGTGGAATCTCCCTGGAGTGCGGATGTGAAAAAAGATTTTAGTCAGCGAGTGCCGACTTTACTGCTAAAAAGACCGGTCCCCTGACATCGATCTTCTTCTTATTGTCGGTGATTGCCCGCATCGCGTAATCTTCAATCTTCAGGTTGATATCGCTCGGGTGCTTGGCCATCTTGACCTGCACGAGTGTCCCTTTCCCGCACCGGGCGGCCTGCTCGATCTCCGATGCCGCAAACGCGGACGCCGCGGCAAGGTAGGAGATCCCGGTCGCGATGCCGTTTGTCCTTACATCCTTCCACTTCTCTACATCGGGCACGCCGAGGATATTTCCCTCGTGGACAAAGATCTCGTTTGCGCACGCCGGCCCGCAGAGTTTCGCGTTAGCTTCTGTCTCTTCGATTGTCACTTTCACGTGCGTGCCAAAGAGCGTGCCGTCCCATGCCTCAAAAGAGCAGGGCCCCTGTGCCGTGGCATTTGTTGTGGCGACCCGGGCAATCGCGAGTGCGAGCGTCTTTCCTTCCACAGTGACCGGCTCCTCCCTGAGGTGCACGGCCCGTGCGGTCTCACGGTCGGTCAGCGGCCGGGGGAAGAACTGGGGATACGAGAGCTGCCGTACATCGTTTGAATTATACGCGATCATCGCAAGGCGTTCGACGCCAAGGCCGAGGTTCATGACCGGGACACCGATGCCGTACTCTCCGAGCGCGGAGGGGGAGTACATGCCAAAGGTCGCGACCTCGACCCAGCCGTGGACCGGGTGCTTCGCGTAGACTTCGGTCTGTGAGTCTGGCATGTAATACTTGGAGCGCTTGTCATCGGGCTGGAACCGGAAGTCCTCGTACCCGAACGCTGAAAGGAGCGCCTCGCTTACGGCCTTGCCATCGTCGATGGTGACATCCTCGCCCGCAACCACGCAGGACGCGGAGTGGTAGGTCATGAGCCGGGTCGGGCCTTCAGCCTGCTCGCGCCGGAAGCAGCGGTCGACCGAGAAGAGACGGATGGGCAGCGGAGTCTTCTCCCAGATCGAGCCGAGCGTCATGAACCAGCCGCTTGTCATGTGGCTCCGGAGCGTGCTGCGCGAGGACTCGGGAACGAGCGATTTGAATTCGGGGAAGACCGAGTCGAGGATGTGCACCACGTTCCCGTCATCGGTGTCGAGCACTTTTGCGAGCTCGTGCGTGAGTTCATCGCCGTCGATCTCCGACTTCTTGTACGCGTGGAGGGTCTCCCTTAGTTTCTCCTCGGTCGCAGTTGGCATCTGTTTTTTGAGGATCTCGTTGATGGCGTCGAGCTGCGCCCGGGCGATCCCGACATTCGGGCGTGGGAGACCGCCGATGTAGAAGACCCGGTCCAAAACGGCCATTGCTTCGGGGCCGAACTGCCGGTAGATGTCGCTTTCTTCGACGATCACCGGGTTCTCGATCTCATCAAATCCCAAAGAGAGATAAATTTCCCGTAACCGGTTGATGGTCTCGAAGATCGGGTGCGGCTGTGCCCGTTTGTACTGAAGGCGGGGGTATTTTTTGTCTTCGCACGGCGGGGTGACGACTGACGGGCCTTCGTGCCACGCCCCCTCAAAGTTTGCATGCGATTTTTCTTTCCATTCCTGCGGGTTGAATTTCAAGTTTCCTCACGCTCCAGGCAGATGACCCTGCTTAAGGGATTTTCATCCCGGATCTTATAATCGCACGATGCAGTAATTTTTTCGGCAAATGCCCGCACCTGTGCATGCTCCGGCATGTTGTTTCGTTGCAAACGATTTCTACTGTATCCCAGATACATGTATCCTTTTACCTCGACAAATGTTGCTCCCGCGTCCTGGAGGATCCTCGCGTACCCATCAGGATTTATATCGTTGTGCCCTGCCACGAGCGTGATCCGCACGGCAGAACGTTTTGTGGAAAGCTGACCGAGGCTTTCTTTGATCCGGCTCCAGAACCCATCAGCATCACCCATGGGCCGGCAGGTCTTTTCATATGTCTCCAGGTCTGGCGCATCGAGCGATACGTACTGCTGGAATGGCCGGCACCGGGCGAGCACGTCCGGGTTCGTGCCGTTGCTCACGACAAACGTGGTGTAGCCGTTCGCGTTGAAGAGATCAACCAGTTCCGGGAGCCGGCTGTACAGCGTGGGCTCCCCCGAGAGGGAAATCGCCACGTGCTTTGGTGCGAGCGCCTCTTTCCAGCGTTCTTCGGTAACGGTGTTGTCGAGCACCGCGTTGTAGCCGGCAAGCGCCTTTTTCTGGAGCTTGTGCACGCCGGCGAGAATAGTTTCGGGCGGGCATTCCTCAACTTCCGCCATCTCGTGCTCGAACGATCTCCAGCAGAAGAGGCAGCGCTGGTTGCAGCGCAGGGTGGGGGTCATCTGGACACAGCGGTGGCTGTCGATCCCGTAGAACTGGTGCTTGTAGCACATCTCTCCTCCCGTGAGCGCCCGCTTGCACCAGAGACAGGGCTTGAGTGCGGCAGTGGATGTAGGCGAAAAAAAGAGGTATCCCTGTTTATTCAGGGCTTTACATGGTTCGGATGGCATCGATCCCGAGCGTCTCAAGCGATTCTTTTAAGGTATTCTGCACGGCTTTCACAAGAGTAAGCCGGCGGTCCCTGACCTTGCCCTCGCTCTTTAAGACCGGCTCATAGTGGTAGAACGAGTTGAAAGTGTCGGCGAGCTCGTGGGTATAAGTGGCGAGAATGTGCGGGCGGAGTTCTGTAACCACTTTCTCTATGACACCGGGGAACTTTGCGATCTTCTTTGCGAGCGCGATCTCCTGCTCGGTTTCGAGGTCGTAGCACTCGATAAATGTGCCGGCCTTTTCAAGGATGCTGCATGCACGGGCGTGGGCATACTGGATGTAGGGGCCGCTCTGGCGCTCGAAATCGAGGGCTTCCTTCCAGTCAAAGACCGTGCTCTTCTCGGGCGAGATCTTCACGATGTCGTACCGGATGCCGGCAAGGGCGACAGACTTTGCGATACTTTTGCGGTTTTCTTCGTCGAGTTCCGGCCTGCGGGTCGTGACCTCGTCAAAGGCACGCTTTGTGACTTCTTCGATCAAGTCGTCGGCCGAGACAAATTTTCCCGCCCGGGTGCTCATCGAGCCTTCGGGCAGCGAGACAAACTCGAAGTTCACGATCTCCGGGGCTTTCTCACCGAGGAGTTTTAGCGTGCACTGGAGTTGTGCTCCGATCAGCTTGTGGTCGGCGCCGAGCACATCGATAGCGCGGTCAAAATTCACACTTTTCCAGGTATGGAAAGCAAGGTCCCTGGCCGCGTAGACCGAGGTGCCATCGCTCCGCCGGATCACGTACTTGTTGGTAAAGCCGAACTCCGCAAGGTCGAGCGCGAGGAGGGTATCCTCGTGACGTGCCTGTGGGAGTTTCTCGATCTTCCCGATGACCCTCTTCGTGTCGCCGTTCCTGACAAAGTCGCTCTCCCAGACAAACCGGTCGTGCTTCACGTTGAGGTTCTTTAACGTGACCGCGAACCCGTCAAGGCAGCGGGCTACTTCGTTCCGGAATTTTTTTACCGTTTCAGCATCGCCGCTCTCCACCAGCTGCATCAGTTTGTCAACCTGCTGCGTGACGCCGGGGTCCTTCTCGATCTCCCGATTGGCCTCGATATAGATTCGGGCGATATGGGCATCCTCTTTCTCACCCTCGTGTTGCGCATGTTCGAGGTGGTCGAAGCCCCAGGTCACAATCGCGATCTGCCGGCCCATATCGTTTACGTAATACTCGACTTCGAGCCGGTAGCCGGCCTTCCTGAACGCCCGGGCGAGCGTGTCGCCAATGATTGAGTTCCGGATGTGCCCTACGTGGAGCGGACCGTTCGGGTTCGCGCTCGTGTGTTCGAGCACGATCCGGGTCTCCTTTGCCGGGAGCGAGCCGTAACCGGGCCGTGTCGCCGCTTTCACGGCCGCACCCACGTAGGCACTGCCGAAGACGAAGTTGATATACGGCCCTTTTGCCTCGACTGTGATCCCCTGCTCTGCGAGGTCTTTGTTGTTTTTAAGCGCTACAACAATATCCTGCGCTATTTTTACCGGGGCCTGTTTCTTCTGCTTTGCAAGGCCGAACGCGACGGTCGAGGCGACGTCAGCATGCTCCCCGCCATCGATGAGCTGGACATCCTCGGTGCCCGCACATTCGATCAGTGCTTTTTTTATTATTGTCGTGGTGTCAAAAACCATTTAGTATCCCGTCCTGTACCGGAGAATGGCCGCAATTCCGCCGAATGCCGAGAAGAGGATCGACCCCTCCTCGAAGTCGTCCGAGATCAGCTCAACTTTCGCACTTGAAGCATCGGCGAGCTTTGCCAGTTCTTCGATAATATCGATCTCCTCGTCGAGCACGAGCGGCGCTGTGCACTTCGGGCACGAGCCGAACTCAATGTCGCGGACGGTTTTTCCTACCGGCATGCTCACGGTCCGCTCCTCGGTGTAATCGCAGCTCTGGCATTTTATCTTAAGCCGGGACTTTCGGAGGTTCGAGGAGAGGAGGAGCGTGTCGACTGAACCGAGTTCGAGGTTTTTCCTGATGCTCTCCTCCCCGTATGCAGCAAGGCCGTTATTGTCCTTTACCAGTTCTTTTAAGAACTTCTCCATGAGGGACTTCTCTTTGATGACCGTCATGCCCGAGAGCGCGTCCTTTGCGGCATCCACAAGTTCGGGGAGGCCGTCCTCGTTCGTGTAGGCTACATCAAAGAGGCCGATGATCTTTTTCTGGACCTCGTGGTGGAGGAAGTTCCCTGCCTCGAACTCCTCTTTTGTCGGGCTCGGGCCGCCGATTAAAAGACCCTTGAAGCGCTTGAAAAAGTCTTTTTCCCCAAGGAAGATCGCGCTTGACCGCTCGCCGACTTTCGTGTAGAACTCGTTAATGGCGATCTCACGGAGCCGGCCGAACCGTGCCGCCGACTGGCCGCCTTTGCGCATTTTACCGGGAACAGTTGAGGTTGAACCGCCGATGGGTTCGATTCGGTTGCCGCGTAAAAATCCCCAGTACGCCTCCCGCCGGTCAAGTACCAGCAGGCCGTAGACGTACTTCTCCTCGAGCATCTGCTTGAGCGGCTCGAGCTCAAAGTTCGAGCTGCACCGGTACATGTAAAGGTTGAGGGGCTCGGGAGGTTCGATGACCGTGCACTGGAGATCGGTGCGATCACCGTAGAGTTTGACCGTGCCACAGAAGACCGCCATGCCCTTCTCGGGCGGACGCTTGTAGTACTTGAGCCGTGAGAGGATGGAGGAGATGGCGCTCTGGACGTTTGTCCGGGTCTGCTTGCTCTTGATGTTCGCGCACTGGCCGTACTCGTCCTTTAACTGGCCGGTCACATCGTAGATCTGCTTATCGGGGGGGATGTAGAGCGTGATAAGCTCTGTGCCGTCTCCCTCCTGTGCCTCCAGTTTTTCGAGCGTCTTTTTGAACTCGTAGCGCTTGCGCGCGTCGTCCATCTCCACGGGTTCTGTCATGTGCGGAATTCAGCCTCTTTTCTAAAGCTAGTACCTATTCACGTTTGCGTACCATAAATTTGCGCCCATAGTGCTATGAGCCGGGCATCGACATCCGGGTTGATCCCGTGGTCGCCGTTGAACTCTGTGAATGTTTTTGGCTCGTTTGCCGTTGCAAAGAGGGATTTACCCTGGGCAAACGGGATGATCGGATCGGTCGCGTTATGGAACATCCAGACCGGGCGCGGGGAGATTGTCGGTAGATAAGTACTCGGCTCAAGCGATGTGGCAAACCGCAGGATATCCCCGGTCCCGCCCTGCTCAGCCACTGAATCCCTGATCCCCCAGTCGGAGGTGGAGATCCCCACGTACCCGGCAAAGTTCTTGTCAACTCCTGCTGCTACGGCCGCATACCGCCCGCCGTTACTCCCCCCGACCGCGTAGATCGGGACACCGAACCGGGCGGTAAGCATGGCCTGGGCTGACGAGATGTCGCAGATGGTCAGGTAATATTCGGGCCACTCCTTGTTCTCGAAGAGCGTATAGTCCGTCTGTGGGTTGAGCGGGTACCCGGTAGTCTCCCCACCCCGGCCCCGGTAGTCGAGGAACATGAAGGCGTAACCGGCCTCGGCATAGGTTACCATCCGTTCCGCGTGGCCTGAAATTTTCTCCCCGGCGCCCGGTAAATAGAGCATCACGGCCTTTGGATGTGCCGGTGTACTCAGGTACGTGACCACGTCGCCTGTCTGCGTGTGCAGGATAATTTTTGATTCGGTATAGGTCTGGTTTGAGAAGAGCACCGTCTCGTTTGTCGTGACCGGTGCGCAGGTTACCGAGAGGACACCGTTATTATCCACAGAATATGAGGGGGTTGCAGTGCTGCTGGTACAGCCGGCGAATGCGGCAAGCACCACGAGGCAGGCAAGTCCGGCGGCGATGAACGGGACGCGCATCACTCATCATCCCTGCCGCACCGGTGGATCAGGCAGATCGTCTTTGCATCGCAGATAGTGCCGTTTTCTACCATTGCGTCCATCTCGTCTTTTGTGACATCTATCACTTCGATGACCTCGTCAGCATCTTTTTTGAACTCGCTTGAAGGCACAAGGCCCCGGGCCTCAAAGAGCCAGATCTTCTCGTCCGTGAACCCGGGTGTGGTGTAGATGAAGCCCTTCGGTGTCATCGTTGTTGCCGCAACGCCAGCTTCTTCGATGAGCTCGCGGTGCGCGGTCGCTGCCGGGTCCTCGCCGTCTTCCATTGTCCCGGCCGGTGCCTCATAAATGTACTGGCCAATTGCGTACCGGTACTGGCGCAGGAGCTTATACCCGGTTGGAGTGACCGGCAGGATCGCAACCGCGCCTCGCGGGTGCACGATCACTTTTTCCTGTTCGAGGCCGTTTGGGAGCATCACCTTCGTATTTTCTATCCACAGGCGCCTGCCCCGGAAGATCTCCATTACTCCACCTCGTACGGGATCGGGTCTTTCATACCGAGTGTACGAAACGCCTCGCGCCGGAAATGGCACGAGCCGCAGGTGCCGCAGGCCTTATCCTCGTTCTGGTAGCACGACCATGTGTGCTCGTAGGGAACATGGAGGTCTTTACCGACCCGGAGGATATCGGTCTTGGTCATGTGGATGAATGGTGTGAAGAGTTCGATATGCGAGCTCTCTTTTGTCCCGAGTTCGATCACACGCCTGAATGCATCGATGAATGCCGGCCGGCAGTCGGGGTATCCGGAATAATCGAGTGCCTGCACGCCGATAAAGATTGCATCTGCTTCGTTTGCCTCGGCAAAACTGGTCGCGATTGCGAGCAGGTTCGCGTTCCGGAACGGCACATAGGTATTGGGAACATGCGCCCGGGCCGGATCAAACCGGTCGACTGCGATCGTTCTGTCGGTCAGGCTGCTCGCCCCGAACTGCGCGAAATACCGCAGGTCGATTTCGGTAAATACCTGTGCCCCAAGCAGCCCGGCAATCTTTTTCGCGCAGGCCCGTTCCTTCTTCTCTGTGCGCTGACTGTAATTTGCGTGGAGGGCGAGGATATCGTAACCTTTGCTCTTTGCCAGATAGGCAAGGGTGGACGAGTCCATCCCCCCGGATATAAGACAGACCGCCTTCATCATTTCACCCCGAGCACCTTGTGCAGCTGGATCTGGAACCGCACGGGCAGGTTGTTTGCAAGGATAAAGTCCACGAGCGGCTGGTAATCCGTGCCATAGACCGGGGAAAAGAAACACTCGCCGGCAATCGTATGGTGCTCCATCACATCCCTGGCATACCGGCAGTCCTCTTCGTTTGCGACAACAAATTTCACGCTGTCCTCAGGCCGGATTGCAGCGAGCAGCGACAGGTCGCTTTCCTCGCCGGATGACGGACACTTCACATCCATGCAGATGGATGCATACGGCTGGACTGCGGCAAATGCGATCGTACCGTTTGTCTCGATATCGATTGCCGTGCCACGTCTTGCAAGGGATGGGAGCAGGCGGGCGAGTTCATCGATCTGGAGCAGTGGTTCACCGCCTGTGATACAAATCGAGCGCGGGTTCTCGCGCCAGCACTGGTCGAGGATCGCCTCGCAGCTCATCTCCGTTCCCTCTCCTTGCGCGTATGCAGTGTCGCACCAGCGGCAGTGGAGGTTGCAGCCCGCGAGCCGGATAAAGAGGCAGGGTTTTCCCTGGTTTCTTCCCTCCCCCTGGAGGCTTGAAAAAATCTCTGCGATCTTCATTCAACGATCTCGGCAAAACAGTTCGGCGATTCCCAGACCCGGAGCCGTGTTACGTGCGCCGCGATCTGCCCGGCCTTACAGAGTGCTTCAATATCGTCCCTGAAGACTCTCGCGAGCAGTTCACTTGTCGGGTCGCCCGGGGTCGTGAGCACGTGCTGGAACTTCTCAATGGCAGCGACCATCGGGTCGTCGCGGTTGAGGATGATCTGGTGGTCGTACTTTCCGATGACCTGCTTGATCACGTTGTAATCGATCAGGATCCCGGTTGTCGCGTCGGGTTCTCCCTCAACCCAGACCTCGACTTTCCAGCGGTGGCCGTGGAGGTTCGCGCACTTCCCCTTATAGTGGAGCAGCCGGTGGCTGGCATCGATCTGGACTTCCTTATAGATCGCGACGGTCATGGTTGCTAAATATTGGCCGGATGAGGATATAATATTATTACGAGTGAGGGATAATAGTACAAGACAGGCAGGTGGAATGCCACAATTTATAAATCGGTTCCCCGCTTTACTATATATCTCAGTGTGGGTTATCGATAACCACGAAAACAACTGAAATGAGGCTCTTTAATGGGACAGGGTAAATTTGCAGCCAGAAAACTGGTTCGGGACTCAAAAAAATTCCGGTGGAGCGACAAGAATTACGCCCGCCGTGAACTCAACCTCGATGTGAAGTCGGATCCGCTCGAAGGCGCTCCACAGGCGAGAGGTATCGTGCTCGAGAAAGTCGGTGTTGAGGCCAAGCAGCCCAACTCGGCGATCAGGAAATGCGTTCGCGTGCAGCTCATCAAGAACGGCCGGCAGGTCACCGCGTTTGCGGTTGGCGACGGTGCGATCAACTTTATCGATGAGCACGACGAGGTCGAGATCGAAGGTATCGGCGGCCGTCTGGGCCGGTCCATGGGAGATATTCCCGGGGTCCGGTACGTCGTCACCAGCGTGAACAATGTCTGCCTCCATGAAATGGTTATTGGCAGGAAGGAGAAACCGCGCAGGTGATCGTGATGGCAGAAGCAGATGTAAAAGCAAAGACCGAAACAAAACCTGAAGCTGCAACCGAGGCAAAGCCCCTGGCAAAGAAACTGCTCTTCAACAAGTGGGACGTCTCCGAGGTCAAGGTTACCGACCCGAGCCTTATCCGGTACGTGAATCTCACCCCCCAGATCATCCCCCACTCCTGCGGCAAGTACTCCCGCCAGGAGTTCAATAAGGCCAATATGATGATCGTAGAAAGGCTGATCAACGGCCTGATGCAGACCGAGAATAACACCGGCAAGAAGCAGCTGGCAATAGGGATTGTGCGGGATGCATTCGAGCTCATCAACAAGAAGACCAAGAGAAACCCGATTGAAGTCCTTGTCGAGGCAATCGGGAATGCTGGTCCCCGGGAAGAGACAGTCCGCCTGAAATACGGTGGCATCAATGTCCCGAAATCTGTCGACACATCCCCCATGCGCCGTGTCGATTCCGCTATCGGGTTCATTGCCGAGGCAGTCCTGAAGTCCTCGCACAACACCAAGAAGCCCGCGAGCGCGATCCTTGCCGATGAACTGATTGCCGCATCAAAAGGCGACGCAAAGTGTTACTCGGTTGGGAAAAAGGAAGAAAAAGAGCGGATCGCAAAATCCGCCCGGTAAACATCTTTTTTTGAGGTTATTTTCATGGCACGAGGCAAAAAAACGGTTGAGCGCGTAGTAGAGCTCATGAAGGACCCCAAGCATATCAGAAACATCGGTATCGTGGCACACATCGATCACGGTAAAACCACCCTGTCCGATAACCTGCTTGCGGGTGCCGGTATTATTTCTGAGGAACTTGCGGGTAAGCAGCTCTTCATGGATTCGGATGCAGAAGAGCAGGCCCGTGGTATCACCATCGATGCGTCAAACGTCTCGATGGTTCACGAGTACGATGGCCAGGACTATTTAATCAACATGATCGATACGCCGGGCCACGTGGACTTCGGCGGCGACGTGACACGTGCGATGCGTGCGGTCGACGGCGCGGTCGTGCTCGTGGATGCGGTCGAAGGCACGATGCCCCAGACCGAGACCGTGCTCCGGCAGGCATTAAAGGAGCAGGTCCGCCCCGTCCTCTTCATTAACAAGGTGGACCGGCTGGTAAACGAGCTCAAGGTTGATGAGACCGAGATGCAGATCCGGCTCGGGAAAGTCATCGACAAGGTCAACAAGCTCATCAAAGGCATGAACGAGGAGTCGTATAACAACGGCTGGAAACTCGATGCATCGGAGGGCACGGTCGCTTTCGGCTCCGCGCTCTACAACTGGGCAGTCTCGGTGCCGTACATGAAGAAGGGCGGCGTCTCGTTCAAGGACGTGTTCGAGAAGTGCCGTGCCGGCGATATGAAGTATCTCGCGAAGAACAGCCCGCTCTACGAAGTCGTGCTCGACATGGTCGTGCACCACCTTCCGGACCCGCTTGTCGCACAGAAACGCCGTATCCCGGTTATCTGGCACGGCGACAAGGAGTCCAAGGAAGGAAAGGCGATGATGGACTGCGACGCGACCGGTCCTGTCGGGCTGATGGTCACCGATATCTCGTTTGACCCCCACGCGGGCGAAGTTGCCACAGGGCGTCTCTTCTCCGGCAGCCTCAAGCGTGGTGACAGCCTCTACGTCATGGGTTCAGCGAAAAAAGAGAACCGGCTCCAGCAGGTCGGTATCTTCATGGGCCCGAAGCGTGTCGAGGTCGAGGAGATTGTCGCGGGGAACATCGCGGCAGTTACCGGTCTCCGGGATGCGATGGTCGGCTCCACGGTCACTACCCTCATGGAGATGGCGCCGTTTGAGTCGCTCAAGCACTACAGCGAACCGGTCATGACCGTTGCGGTCGAGGCAAAGAACATGAAGGACCTGCCAAAGCTCGTCGAAGTGCTCCGGCAGGTCGCAAAGGAAGACCCGACGCTCGGTATCGCCATCAACGAAGAGACGGGCGAGCACCTGATCTCCGGTATGGGCGAGCTGCACCTCGAGATCGTCACGGGCCGTATCAAGCGTGACAAGGGTGTCGAGATCGTCACCTCCGAGCCGATCGTGGTGTACCGTGAAACCGTCACGGGCAAGGTCGAGAATGTCGAAGGCAAGTCCCCGAACCGGCACAACCGGTTCTACTTTACCCTCGAGCCCCTTCCCGATGAGATTGTCGCCCTGATTAAATCCGGCGATGTATCGATGAACCAGCCGGCCATCGAGCGCCGTGACGTGCTCTTAAATGCCGGCATGGGCAAGGACGAGGCAAAGAACGTCAAGCATATCAAGGGCACGAACATGCTCTTCGATATGACGAAAGGTATCCAGTACCTTAACGAGACGATGGAACTGATCATCGAGGGTATCAATGAGGCACTTGCCGGTGGCCCGCTTGCCGATGAGCCGGTCCAGAACCTCAAGATGACGCTGACCGATGTCAAACTGCACGAGGATGCGATCCACCGTGGCCCGGCACAGGTCATCCCGGCGGTGCGTGGCGCGATCAAGGGCGGTATGCTCATCGCTGGCGACTCACTCCTCGAGCCGGTCCAGAAGATCCAGATCACGGTCCCGATGGACCAGATGGGTGCTGCAACCTCCCAGATCCAGGGCCGGCGCGGCCAGGTCTTTGATATGCAGAGCGAGGGCGACACGATCACAGTGGTCGGGAAAGCCCCGGTCGCCGAGCTCTTCGGGTTTGCCGGTGACATCCGGTCCGCGACCGAAGGCCGTGCAATGTGGAATACCGAGTTCTCGGGATTCGAGCTGGTCCCCAACAGCATGGTAAAAGAAGTCGTCGTCGCTATCCGCAAGAGGAAAGGCCTCAAGGAACAGATGCCGACCCCGGCGGACTACCTGTCCGTCTAATTTTTTTAATTTTACCCGGTCCCTTTTTTTAGAATTGCTCTCCAAGCTAGCTAACCGCTTGGTTCCATGATCAGACCCGCGCCATTCTGGTAATATATATCGCGATATTGCCGACGTTGTAATCAGGCCCTGCCGGACATTCCAGTCTTTCTGGACCCGACACGTGGCCGGAGGCGTTACCACCCCATGACCAATCTCGGCGATGTCGTCCGGCAGGTTGAGGCGGCCCTGTGCGATCCCCGCTGTCCCCCGAGCCCCCACGAGCGAGAAGTGTATGTCCGTATCCTTCACATGGTCTGCACCGGCGCAGTTGAGGCAAAGGGGAGCAGGTAAACAGGATTTTCATGGCCTGACCTGGACCGGAGAGAACAGGAGAGCCGGATCCGGCCACGATAACGCCGGGAACTGTGGTTTTTTACCCGGCTCCCGGCGGCCCCGTGGCATCTTTTGGTATCCCGGATCGTGCCGGTCTTCCCTTTTTCCGTGTATAATATCGATCCGGAATACCGGCAGCCCGTTTTGTACCTGTTCTGTACACCTTCTAACCGTCAGGTTCAATCAGACCACCCCGGCTATTTGTAATTTATATATTACATCCCGGGAAATGTCTGGTTGCAGGCTCACAACGGGCCCTGACCAACCATAAAACCGGAGATGATGAACCTATGAATGCCAGAACATTCCTGATTCCCTGCATCTGTGCCGTGCTCCTCATCGCACTGGTGCTTCCCGCCGGTGCGGATGACACCGCACAGGTAACAACCGTAGCGCCGACAGACAACGTAACCGTGGCAAGTCCGCCTGCCTTTGATCCGTTTGGTGCGATCGAAGGCATCATTGGGCTTCGGCACGAAGACCGAAACCTCACGCAGGACATTAATGCTAATGATCAGCAGATACACCAGAACTGGTGGGACAACATCAACATCTTCAGTTCGATCCTCGGGAACCGCGAGGCCGTCCGGTCCGACCAGCAGGCCGATCTTGCGAACCGGACGCAGGATATCGGGTACCGTGAGGATATCCATGCTGAACGGCAGGACATGAGAAATGATTCGGGCAACCAGAGTGCAGACCAGCAGCAAATCGCGGGGTATCGGGCCGACATCAGCCAGGACCGGCAGGACATAAATACCACACACGAGGATATCCGTGATGAGCGTAACGCGAGCGCGGAAGACCGGGCTGTCATCCACGAAAACCAGCAGCAGGATCTCTCCCTCAGGCAGGACAACAATGCCACGCGACAGGATATCGCTGCCAACCGGGAGCAGATTCGTGACGACCGGCAACAGGTCCACACTGGCCGGCAGGGTGATGGATCGTCTTAATTCTTTTTTTCATCCCGTGCATAAGAGCAAAGATCCGACACGGGTACCGTTGCTCCCGTACATCCATTGTTTCGGAATCCTTTAACTCATCCATGGGAATACATATGGAGTGAGTGGATACGGTGCGGCATCATTGTCTTCTTCACTGCATCGTGCTGGTCTGCCTTGCCGGCGTTCTAATAACATGGGCAGCCCTACCCGTGATGGCGGAGACTGGGGCCGGCTACTGGAATTTTTCCGCATCAGCACCTGTGGAGCCGGGACCGCAAAACCAGACCGGCCATCCGGCGCCGGACATAAATGAGACCATCCTTCCGGGAGACCCGCTCTACGGTCTCAAGCTCTCGTTTGAGCACCTCGACCAGTCGTTTACCGCTAACACCACGGTCCGTGTCGAAAAACAGATGCATTACACGGAAAACCGGCTTGTAGAGGCAGAACAGGCTTTTCGT
This sequence comes from Methanoregula sp., assembly GCF_049690535.1. GTDB lineage: Archaea > Halobacteriota > Methanomicrobia > Methanomicrobiales > Methanospirillaceae > Methanoregula. Next base: position 98,172 of record NZ_JBAVMX010000111.1, read on the forward strand.
GCGAACCGGACCGGGGTAGCAGAACAGGCCCTCGGGCAGTACTTACGGGATCTTGATGCAACCCTCAGGACGATTGCCAGCATTAATGCGAGTTCTCCCGACAACGCCCGTGCAAAGGAGGTGGCGGCGCGACACCTTGCTACCCTCAACCGGACCATCGCCCGGTACCCCGGCCGCGTGGATCTCCTTACAGCTTATAACCACACGAGCGAGCTTGCCGGAAAAAAACCGGTGATTGTGAAAAGTGAGACCGGTCTCCGCACTGCCGGGAACAACACCGCAATTAATACCCCAACCGTAAAAGGGCAGAACCTTACTGTGGAGCACCGGCAAAATGCAACAAATTCAACGAATCATACGGCCGCAGGAGAAACCCGGCTGCTGGCAACAAACCTTACCGCGCCTGCCGGAACGGAGGGGAAGACCTGATGCGCCGGTCCCCTTGTGCAGCCTGCATCCTCCTCCTGCTGATTCTCCTGCCGGCCGCGACCCTGGCCGCTGACACGACCCAGGACTATTCCATTGCTTACCTCATCGCCCTCCACAAGGACGGTTCGGCAGTCTGGAACATCGAGTACCGGATCCCTCTGCACACTCCCCAAGACGACGCAGCGTTCGAGCAGAATGCCAATACCTCGTCCATCCTCTCGGAGGCAAGCATCCGGGATCTCATGGCGCAGTCCGCTGCAGAAGACGCAAACGTGACCGGCCGTCTCATGGAAATAGATAATTTTGTCCGGGTCAGTTCGATCCAGAGTATGCCCACGGGGACGTACGGCGTGATCCGGTACACCTTCCTCTGGACCAACTTCACAGAGACCGGCGATGAAATCACGATGGGCGATGTTTTTGTCGGCGGGCTGTACCTGCCGGTGGGCGCGTCGCTGATCGTTCAGCCACCCCCGGGATATGCTGTCACCTCTGCCGGGCCGGCACCGGAGATCGTCAACGGGAACCTAGTCTGGTACGGTCCGGCCTCATTTGACGCCGGCGAGCCCTCGGTTACGCTTGCTCGCGAAGGAATGCCATTTTCCACCCTCATTTTGGTCGGTGTCGCTGTTCTTGTCGCGGGTGTCATTGCCTTCCTTATCATGCGGAGGAAAAAAGAGGATGAGTTCCCGTCTCCTGACGACGAGCAGCAGCTCCTCGGGCCGAAATCACCCCCGGCCGCTGCGGCAGGCCCCGAACTCGGGGACGCGGAAGGGCGGATCCTTGTCCTGATCACAGAATCGGGCGGGGAATGTTACCAGTCCGATATCGTGGAGAAACTCGGCCTGCCTAAGTCCACCGTGAGTGCAGCCATCAACAGCCTGCACATGCGCGGGCTGGTGCAGAAAATAAAGAAAGGGCGGGAGAACCTTATCCGGCGCGTGCCGGAAGAATAATCTCCCCGCCCCGGCTACCTTTTTTTTGTTTTTTCACTTGTCCGCATCCCAAAAACAGCGTGCGGCACCCCGGGGTTCAGGCCCGCACACGGCTCCTGTTTTTTCGCGCGTCGGCTGTTGCCCGGCAATTTCCTGCAAACTATTTGGCTCCGGCACGGCGTTTGACTTTCGGTCTTCACGCCGGCACCGTACTTTATCCAATGGTTTTTCCGGTTCTGTACTGACTTCTGGACGGTTTTGGACAGTTCTGAACCCTTAAACATTCGCGGGCTTTAAGCACGGGCGCCCGCGACCATTCTTTTGTAAAACCAAAAAAGGTGAGACAAAGATGGTCAAGTACTTTAAGACCCTTGCCTGCCTGTGCCTTCTTGTTGTTCTCGGCGTTCCTGCCGTGAGCGCATGGAGCACCGGGCAGTCGTGGAGCGACAACCCGGAGCACATTTCCGCCATGCAGGCGTATGTTGCATATTCCGGTGAACAGTACAATGCAAAGATGGCCGGCGCTATCCAGTACATCAACGGCCTCAATGGGACTACCACATCCGGGACCCTCCAGACCGATGAGCAGCAATTCATTTCGACCGTTGCATCCGTACAGAACATAACTACATCGGACGCGATAACGCAGGCCGAACAGACCGAAAAAACCCAGATCGCACAGTTCCGCACGGATCTTGTTGCTGCCTACACAGCAGATAACGGGAACCTTAACGATCTTCGGGCCGCTGTTAACAGTTCAGTTAGTGCGGATCAGTCTACTATCCAGTCCCTTGAAAGCACCTACTGGACGGCAAGCGAGAAGTCACGGCTCGACGAGTTCACGTACTACGACGGCTACCGGACGTCCACCCTTGCAAACCTTACTGCAAAGGGCGTGGATGTCACATCGGCCCAGCTGATAGAGACCCAGATCCAGGCCCTTGAGCCCAGCCTCAAGGTGGCGCTCGATTCCCATAACGATGCGCAGATCGACGACGTCAACCGGCAGCTGGGCTCGCTCTCGAGCCAGTTCTGGACTGCGGTCAGCAGCCTTGACTGGCAGGCCCGGGAGAAGAGCCGGCTTTCTTGGTTTGACAACCGCACCGCCCAGATGCAATCGGATATCGCAAACCTCTCCGCCCAGCACATCGACACATCGCAGGCAGAGAGCGTATTAGACCAGTTCCAGGCACAGCGCGATCCGCTCAAGGCTGCGTACGACAACCACGACCAGCAGAACCTTGACACACTTATTACCCAGCTCAACACCCTTTCAAAGCAGTTCTATGACCTGACCCATGGTGATGTCTGGTGGCAGACCCACGAGACCGCAGCTCTCGGGCAGTTCGACAACACCACGGCAAAGATGAACGACCAACTTGCAAACCTCTCTGCAAAAGGTGAAGATGTAACACAGGCGCAGGGCATCCTTGACCAGATCGTTGCGGAACGGCCCTCCCTAAAAGCCGCGTACGACAACCAGGACAGCACGGCCTTGAAGACGGTCGATGCCCAGCTCAAAGACTACTACTCGCAGTACACGGCAGCCGTAAAGACAATCAACGGCCTGCAGGCACAGGAAACAAAGCGGCTTGCAGAGTTTGACAAGAACGTTGCTTCTTGGCAGTCAACGCTTGCCACCCTCAAGTCCAATGGTGTTGACGTGAGCCAGGCAGAGGGCATCCTTGACCAGATCTCGGCCGAGCGCACACCCCTTGTAACAGCATACACAAACGACGACAGTTCGGCGCTCGACAGCCTCAATGCCCAGCTCAAGACGCTCGACTCACAGCTCGAGACCCTGATCAAAGGCTACGAGCACCCCCTCTCAGGGAACGGCACAGTAACGACAAACCCGATCCATAACGGGAACAGGACACACTCCTCCTCATCAGCAGTGGGGGCAGTAATTTAGAGGTTTCGGGGATGACCCCCTGCCTCACAATTTACGGAGAGAAATTATGACGAAACTTGCAATTATCGGAACCGGCATCTGTTCAGTCTGCCTGATTGCCTTCCTGCTCATCGCAGGTTGCACACAGGCCGGAGGAGACAACTCAGCACAGACCCCGATACCCACCGCGACCCCGCAGATCACTGCAACACCCGCATCAGCCGACCAGGGATCGGCATCCGCCGACTCCGGTGCGTTTATCGATGACTCACAGGATGTACCGACACCCGCTGACCAGAGCCAGGTGACTCTTGCTCCTGATGAAACCGTTGTCGCGGGCAGCGGTGCGGCAGGGACCAATCTTACCACGGATAGTGCCGATCTCGGGGACATAATGCCCTAAACACCGGCACCGCCACCATTTTTTTTATTTTTTGCCTGCTGCCTTTTTAAAAAAAGGCCTTGGTTTACGGTGTTCCCCTTTGTCCTCAAGACTGATGCAGATCGTGCAGCCGCACCGGGGACAGGTCGCGAGGATCACATCCTCTGCCTGCCTGTGGTCCGGATCTTCAAGCGCCCGACTTATCGGGTACCAGGTATTTTCGGTAAATTTCTGCGCACACCGGGGGCATGACACACCAAGGGTAAGGATGTCGACCATCATGGCCGTGCTCCCGGGATCTTTGCGGGATATTCATTTCCCGACAAAGCTCCCCATGGGGTCTTAACGCCCCGGCCGGGGAGGAAGAGATCCGCCTGAATGGCCGGCACCATTACCTGACTGATCGGCCGTTCTGTGCCGGCCTGTTCCCGTCGGGCCTCTCTCCGCATCTTTTTCCTGAGGCTTTTTACCTGGTCTGTCGCGGCTCTCCCGATGCAGCGGGAGGTAGCGGCAATATTGAGTGCTGCATTGACGTCCGCATGTATCACGGCCCCACATGCGGGGCATTCAAAGCGCTTGCGCACCCGGTGCCCGGTGCACCCGCACTTGCTGCACATCTTTGACGTATTTGCCGGGTCCACGTACGCGACCGGGATCCCCCGGGCCGCTGCACGTCTCTCGACAAGCCGCAGGAGGTGGGGAAACGAGGAGTTCTGGAACGAGAACTCATATTCGCATGTCCTGTTCTTCCGCAACGCGGCATGGTGGCTGAAGAGTTTTTCAAATTTTATTCCCGCACTTGCGGATTCTGCAAACGAGACCACCTGTCGCGCGATTACGACAAGGGCTGACCTGAACTTTTTTTGGTCCCGGGTCTTCATTTTTTTGAGTTTCCACATCTTTCCTTCCCTGAACAGTTTTGTGCAGTCCTTTGTCTGCGAGGTCTGCGTGCCGGCAGGACGTTTTCCCAGTTTCAGTACATGCCCGCTGGAGGGATCGGCTGCCACAACGGCAAAGCCGGTCGTGTTGAGATCAATGCCAATCCACCGGGCGTTCGTGACGAGTGTTGTGTGAATACGGTTCACCTTGAGTACGGATGTGTGTTCATCGTGTCGGGAGCTGCGTCGCGTGCCCGGGCTTTTCTCATATCCCTGATGACCTCCTTGGCAGTGCGGTACGCGTCCAGCGGGTGGAGGAAAACCCGGTGCCGGAGATAGAGATAATAGAAGTGCAGGATTTCCCCCGGGGGGAGTGGCGTTCCCTCAGGGATACACTTCCCGTGGCGCACGGCTTCAAGGACATCTTCGGCCGGTCCCTGTGCCATAACCTCGGTCCAGGCTGTCCCGAGCATCGGGCCGGCATGGGCGTCGCTGCCGGCGACTTCCGGGATGTGCGTGGTATTCCTGACCTTCTGGCTGGCCCCGGGTTCTGTTGCGTTCAATGCTTCGACCGCGTCAAACCCGAGTGTGGCATAGTCTGAAAAGCCCAGACGCGTGTGTGGGTGCGGCGCGATCGAGAGGCCGGCGTCGTTTCGTATATGGGAGAGGATGTGTCTGATGGAGAATTCCTGCGGGACAGCAGAGATGCCAAGTGCTATCCAGTGTTTCTGTACGGCGATATCCCCGCCTTCAATACCCGGGATCACAAGAAGGCCGAACTCGCGGGTGAGCCTTCGTGCCTCTATCCAGGGAAAGAGCCGGCCATGATCGGTGATGGCTATGGTATCCAGGCCGGCATTTTTTGCGCATTTTACCATGACCCGGGGAGAGTGCACACCGTCCACGGACCGGTTCGTGTGGATGTGGAAATCGGCCTTCATGGCGGCACTTCGACAGGATCCGGGTGATCAGGAATGTATGTGGCATGCCGGGATGATGATGGTGCCGGCGCGGTGTACAGGAATGCGGCGCATCCCGGGTCAGCGGGGCAGGCGGCCTGTACAGGCAGGGGCAGCGAAGGTACCGGGGAACGTGCATGGTTCATCACACCTGCGGGCATGAGCCGTACCTCCTTTATTGTCACTGCCGGCAGTGCCGCATGCTCTGGGTCTCCCCGGGGGTGCGTCTGCTGGTTTTTTTGAGAAAGCGACACAATAGAATTGGAATAATCTCTATATAAGTGTTCTTAAAGTATTGTGATCGGCTGCCCGGAAGGAACCTGTGCGTGGTGCTGGTGAAATTTCACGCGGACCGGGAGGAAACGGGGGGCGACTCTTCCCTGAAGGTGCGAACCGGCTGCCGGTTCATGGAGCAATTTCAAATCCGGGCGTCGTTATCCCACGCGATTAGCGTGAAATATTTTTTAAAAATCTTTATCGTCTTATGGAAAGAATGTTGGCCTGATGACCGCAGATGCAAAAAAATCCAGCCCCCGGCGATACTGGGGGTACTTCCTGATTATCGCCGGCCTGCTGATCGGCTTTGGCGCCGGCCTCCTCACGGGGTACCCGGGCTCGGGCTTCCTCATCGGCACCGGGCTTGGTTTTCTCGGGGCCACCTTCATTAACCCCGTGGAGCGGGTGGACGGTGTTGCTGTTGTGCAGGCATCAACCCCCCGGTCGCGCTATGTGTTTGCGCTCACCGGGATCGTGCTGGTTGTCTTTGGCATGGGGATTGTCTTTGCTCTCTGGCCGTACATCATCGCCATATTGATCATCCTGGCGGGTTTTCTCGTCCTCTTCCACGGTTTTGCAAAACCCTACTACATTGCCCTGAAAAAATGAAGGGATCCCAAAGGATCAAAAAAAATACGAGCGCCCCGATTGTCTGCTATACATTCCATGCAATCAGTCCGGGCGATACTTCCCGAGGGAAAAACGGTGTACAACGAGAACTTCCCCCGATGGGAGCAAGCGTATATAGTTGGAAATGTAAAATGAATTTGACATTTATGAAGGGTACATATCTCCTCATCGGATGCGTCTGCATCCTTGCACTCGCGGTTATGCCTGCACAGGCATTAACGGCAAAGGCACTTACCATAAACCTTGATCAAAGTGGTAATGCCCAGGTGGATTTCCAGTACGACCTTTCGTTCACGGAACAGATCGCGGTATTTGCGAATGTTGCTAACCCGTCAGCGGAACTCAAAACCGCGCTTGAGAACAATCTCAACCGTCAGGTCACCGTTGTAAAGGCAGACAGCTCCTCTGCTGAGGTCATTATTCCGTCATTTGCGACGATCAGCCAGTCCAACGGGGCAGAGACAATGACGACACCGGGCTTCTCGTTTGCGAACGCCCAGAATGATATCAAGCAGTACTGGTGGTCCTCGCTTGTCTCGGTCGACCTGTCCCCCGAAGTGACGACAATCACGTTCCCTGATGGTTACCAGGCAGTGTATGACAACCAGATCAGCTTCCCTTCCGTATCGCACCAGATTGCGACATAAACCGGCTTTTCCCTTCTTTTCCCTGCTAACCACAGGGATAATGGCAGAACCGGGAAGAAAAATACATTCTCTTTTTTACGGTGCAGAATCTTTTACCGGCAATACCCTGTTGAATATATGGATCCAGCCAGGCAGCTTTTTGGTGGCGTGTTGTCCCAAAGGATCGTGGACTTGATCCCGGACCGGTATAGGAGAGGCATGACTGCATTCCGAAGATCTCCCGGACCTCGGAAATTTCCTGCATGGATAATCCCTCCAATAAATATACATTTTTAAAAAAACTCTATACACAAAGTGAAAACTATATTGCCAAGAACCTCCTATCTTCACATCGCCAGTGCCGGGAGGATCACTTCCGGTTGAAATGCAATAGTAGTGGACATGTGAATTATGCCAACCCGTGTCTTTATTGTAGAGGATGATGAGATCATATCCCACCTGATCCGGCAGTTCCTCACCCTTAAGGGCTATATCATCGCCGGTTTTGCGGAATCCGGGGATGAAGTGCTTTCAAAAATCCCCGGGACCCCTTGCGATGTGATCCTGATGGATATCGGTCTTAAGGGAGATGCTGACGGCATAACCGTTGCCCGTATTCTCAGTTCAAAGATCCGGATCCCGATCATCTTTGTGACCGGCCAATACGATGATCATATCCTGCAACGTGCAAAAACCTCGAACACCTACGGATACATCATAAAACCATTTTCATCAAACGACCTTATTTCCAACATTGAGATCGCACTTTTCAACCACCGGCTCCGGGAAGAACAGCCGCGGGAACCAAAACATGCAACAGTCAGGGAGACCCTACCGGATGCTATCGTAAAACCGGCTGTGCCGCAAAAAGGCCTGCTGTCGGTCCACAATCACACAAGGCAGGAAGGGCTGAAACCTCTTTACGATGAAGGGTTTTATCACCGGTCCAAGGGTAATTATCAGCGTGCCCTGCAGTGCTTTATCGAGATCCTGGAATATGATCCGGATGATGCATTTATCTGGGCGGAAAAAGGCGATGTCCTCCAGAACCTTGGAAGGACAGGCGAGGCGCTTGTCGCCATTGATACAGCACTCCGGATCGATCCGGCAAACGAATATGCCCTCTGCAAGAAAAGCCGGGTACTCTGCAGTGTTGGGAGGCATGCGGATGCCCTGGTTGTGATAGAGGTCGCACTTGGAATCACCCGCGATAACCTCGCACTCCTTGTTGAAAAAGGGGCGGTTCTGCATGAACTGGGAAGAAATGAGGAAGCGATCAAAATCCTTGATTCTACGATTGAACTGGACCGGAAGTCAGCGTACGCTCTCGGGGCGAAAGGACGGGTCATGGCGGCCTTGGGCAGGAACAAAGAGGCACTGGCATCATTTGGCAGGGCGTTGAATATCGAACCAAAAAATATCTCGCTCTGGATGGATTTCATACGGATTTTCGAACAGAAAAAAAATTACTCTACGGCCCTGAATATCGTCCAGATGGCGATGGAGAAAAACCCGGAAAATCAGGTTCTGGTCATGAAGCGGGACAACCTGTTAAGCAAGACTATCCCGGTTTCATAACGTGCCCGCCCGTTTATCGGATTTTATTGCGTGAATGTAACCTCACGGGATCGTCAGCCTCAAAACCGGCACGCGCGGATACCCCCTTTTAGCCTACGACTGGAATATACCCCCTCCGGGACGTCACGAACATAAAAAAGTCCAGAACCGAACGATTCGTGCAGAAACACACGCGCCATCAGGCACGAAAATAATTAAAAATACCCGAGGTCGTCGAGCACTTTTTTTACGACAATAAACCCGTTCCCGCCGTGCCGCTCTGCGTCAACGAACACGGCGCCGACCAGGGTTTCGGTCACCATGTCGTTTTGTCTGATCCCCGTCATCCACACCTCTTCCTGTGTCGTCACCCTGCCACCTTGGACATAGCGTATGAGCTGGTGTTTCTCGGCAAAGGATCGGGTCCTGTCGCGCTTCACGTCTTCGGGTTTTGACACCGTGACTTCTCCGGTGTCCTGAGTCATTTCTTCGTAGAGCCGGCAGGTGACGACGGCGTCGAGGACCGCATCGCCCACGGCCGCGAGCGGTTCGGTGCAGCCTTTCTTTGGTGCCGGCGGTTCCCCCGCCCGGCTGGTCATGGCATCTTCGAGGATCTTTTCGTTATGGAACCTGTACCCGATCAGGTCCTGCAGATCGTCTGGAAAAGAACTTTTATCCATACTGCCCACCCCCCACTCGTATAGGAAATTCGGTGCGGGTATGTTATGCGTTCATAAATATGAATCTTGTTTAATAATTCCCGGGATTTTGGCGAACGGTAGAGTACCTGGCAGGTTCTGGCAGCGTATCCGGGGGATCCTTACCTGAATATAATCCAGATGCAGTCTGGAATATTCTCCCGGTAGTGTCGGGACAATTGTCCGATCAGATGCGTGACACAACGCTTATCCCCGTTTCTCCTCTATATCCTCTTATGAAACCTGGTTGTCTGCTTACAAGGATCTTTTTTGTGTTTGCGCTTCTCGCTCTTGTCGCCACTGCCGCCGCCAATCCGAACGTCGTTCAGGTTTTTGTCCACCCTGGCAGCGGGACTATCTGCGTTGATTCCACCTGCCAGGTTGCCGTGGGGTCGCTCTCCGGGTACAGCAGCTCGCAGTTTGCTAATATCGCCGGGGGACGGGATCATACGATCAAGGTCTACGATACCGACGGCTACCAGGATTATACCGACCAGTTCTACATGGACTACAATGGCGATGACGTGACCCTGCAGGTCTACCTTGATCCTCTCACCACCGGAACACCCACGCCCGCGACCACCTCACCGCAGACCGGCACGGTGCGGGTCTATGTCTCACCCGGCCTCGGGCAGGTCTGCATCGACAACCGAGAATGCGACACGAGCACCGGTGCGTCCTCATCCACCTGGAATGTGGACTTCGACGATGTCATGGCAGGTACCTCCCACACGATCACCGTGACCGCAGACGGCTACCAGAGTGCCACCACGCAGATCACGGTCCTGCCGGATCAGGTAAACGAAGCCGATGTCACCCTCCAGCCACTTTCCACGGCAACGGAAACGGATAGTACTACACCGGCACCCCTGGCAACCCGGGCCGGGCTTGATGCGGTACCCGTCATTGGGGCACTTGGCGGGAGTGGTATAGTCTTCCTGTTCCGGAAGAACGGAAACTAATCTTTTTTAGGCAGTGTGCCTCAGACAAGCGGGGGCAAATGCGCCCGCAGATTCTTACAGGAAAATACTGGCAAAAAATTTCTTCGAAAAAGAGTGAATATCCCTACTCCTGCTTTTTCTCTTCCATCTGTGCAGGTGCCGCGGCTTTCCTGCCCCGGTTCCAGCGGTACACCCCGTACCCGATCCCCCCGAGGATGATGAGTGGGAGGAGCGTGAACAAACCGATGATCAGAAGATCGATCATGCCAAGGAACCCGGCGATACCATCATTGATCGTGGCGACAAAGTCGTGGCCAGCCTGACCGCCGACCGGCTCCGGTTCCTGGAGGTAGACTGTTATCGTCGAGATATCTATACGGTTGTTGAGGTAGTTCAGCCTCCCGTTCAGCTCGTCGAGTTGCGTCTGGACCGCATCGATCTGCTCCTGCACCGCAATGATGTCCTCAACCTTCGTGCTCTGCTTCATGATCACGTTATACTGGGCCAGCTGATTCGTGTACGAGGTCTTCTGCGCCTGGAGGTCGACGTATTGTTCCGTGACGTCCTGCCTGCTCGTGGAGATCGACTTGACCGTCCCGAGAGCCTTGACACCCGCGATGGCGGTATCGAACCCGGCCTGCGGGACCCGGATGATGACCGTACCGGTCAGCCTGCTGCCATAGTTTTGTATATTTGTCGAAGAGAGGTACCCGCCCTGCGCAACCGCGAGGTCTTTGAGAGCATCGGCAGTGGCGGTCACATCGCTGACTTCAAGGGTCACATCCGCGGTGCTGATGATCTTTGTGTCTGTTCCTGTACCTCCCACATCCGATGATACCGATGTGGGCACGGGTGCAATTGCCGCCCCGCCGCTACCCGACACAATGATATTCTCATTTGCGAGACTGTACCCTTTTGAGACGGGAGAACCGACAGTCACACCCTGGGAAGAATGCGTATTTGCAAACGTACCCGATGAGAGTACCATGTACCCGACGGCACCAGCGAGCAGGATGCATACCACAATGATTATAGGGATTTTATATTTCATACACAGTCCATCGTTGTAAAAAATATAAATACACGTCGTAAACTACGAATATTTTCGTAGTTATGGCGCCACGATGCCGGTATTTACGGTCCACTGGCTCACGGGATAAAAATATGTGGCGGGGGTCTTGTTTCAGCGGATCTTAGCATTTTGCCCGGTCTTTGCAGAAGTGTAAAGATCCAGAACTGCAATCCCTCCAACCGTTGCCACCACAAACGTAACGATAAACACTGCGAGATAATAGAGGAGGCCAAGAGCAATCCACGCGTCAGTGGGATGCGAGGTGATCATCCCGGGGGGCCAGGTCATCCATGGATCATTATAACCGTGTGCTGCCTGGACGAGCAGGTACGTAAGGAACACACCGGATACGACAACTCCAAGGAAGATGGCGCAGGCAGCTACCTCAATTAATGTCTTTTTCATCATGGCAAACGATCCCACGACTGCCTCCCTGAGGGTCTTGTGCTCGAGAACGATCAAGGGCACGACAAACGGTGTCAGGATGAACAGGAGCAGATTGATCGCGGAATAGATCAGGGTCCACATGAACCCCATGGGATATATCCATAACAGCAGCGATCGTCCTCCATAGCCCGGAACCTCAGTAAAGATGTACGGATCCATAGTCAGGTTGAAGGGGAACTGGTTGAGAATGCCGGGAAAAATAGATGGCCCGAAGAAATTGAGCCAGGAACAGGAGCTTACATGGCAGACGGGAAAATAAGACCAAATTCTGAAAAGCAGCATGCCTGCGAGTGCCAGAACAACAGACCACAGGAAGAGTGCTTTTAAGTATTTTTTTGCCCCGGCAAGTTCCACAAAAAACGAGGTAGAACCTTCTTTCTTTGACGGGATGCTCAGGACAAGGCCCGCCAGTAAGAACACGAGAAAGAACAGTGTTGCGAACTCGAGTAAAAAGTCCAGGGCATAACTCACGATTATATCAGGTTGCATGATATGTCCGATGTAGAAGAGTGCTGCCTGTCCAAGGGTGTTTCCAACCATCACCAGCCCGGCAAAGAGTGTAAACCAAAGAAGCTGCCGGTTTTGGTTCAGTGTTCTCATCCCTGAAATGGCTGCTCCTATCCCCCGACGAATAGTTCCCGATCCTCCTCCCCCGCCATCCGGGAGTCCCTCAAAGGTGGATTCCGAAGGTATACCTATACCTGTCTGCAGGGCATGTACTGCCGGCGGTTTCCGGCACAGGCCGAACCGGTGTTCAATAATTTCAGAGATCCGGGTCATTCCTTATCCCCCCGGATCTTTGCAAGCAGTTCCTCTGCCATCTTTGTCGGGTCAGCAGTTTTCTCAATTTTGATCCCGAGTTCAGAAGCGAAATCCCAGATGAATTCGATACACTGGGTGAATTCATCGCAAGCCTTACAGTCGCCGTCATGTTCGTACCAGACCTGCATGCCATGCTTCTCCGAGACAAAAATATATGCATTTGTCTGGAACGGGATGGACCGCCCGAACAGGACGCCCCGTTCCACATCGATCTTTTCGATCTGGATCCGGTTTGCCTGCGCCATCTCCCGGAGCGATGCTTCGATCTTCTCGTCCATGAACCGGATAGCCTGCGACACACCCTGCCGGGTGATTCCCTGCTGGTTCGCAATGGAGATATTGGACATCCCGCTGCGCCGCATCTTCCAGAACCCGAACTGCTTCTCGTTCATTGGCAGGAACATGTGTAAACATATTGATGTTTACAATATAAAAGTTGTGCACGTTTTCCGGCCGATATATTATGCCGGTTTACTCCAATGCTATCCGCTCAAACTCCTGGACCGGATCTTCCCGGCAAGGATCCATTCTATTCGATACTGGTACAAATCTCAGAGAATATACGGGAAACCAGTATCATTTCACCCCGACTCGCCTGCAAATGACCTGACAAAAAAGTATTTTTTATTCTTCGCACTTGAACTCGATATCGTCATTCATGTGCTCGTACCCCCAGTCACAGAGCTGGTCGAGGATCGGGATGAGGGATTGTGCGGTTTTTGTGAGCGAATACTCCACTTTCGGCGGTACCTGCGCGTAAACTTTCCTCCTGACAAGGCCGTCTTTCTCCAGTTCGCGGAGCTCTTTTGTCAGCATCCTCTGGGTGATCCTGGGCGTTACCTTGTCCACGATCTGGTTAAATCGCAATGTCCCGTCCTTGAGCTGGTAGATGACAAGCGGCTTCCATTTACCCCCAATTACATCGAGGGTAGCCTCAATTCCCCAGCTGTATTTGTATTTCTTCGGCGTGGTCTTCATTAGTATCAAACCTGTCAGTATGTGACATATTTGTTTGTATACGCTATTTATGTCATATCTTCTTTATATATACTAAAGTGTCATGGGCGATACCAAAGAATCTGAACCATCAGGAGGTAGGGAATGAAGGTATTACTAGTAAACGGAAGTCCTCACAAGAAAGGGTGCACTCATACTGCTCTGGCAGAAATAGCAACAACTCTTAAAAAAGAATGTATCGATGCCGAAATTTTCTGGATCGGGATAAAACCGCTTGCCGGCTGTACTGCCTGCAAGTCATGTGCCAAGAACGGGCGCTGCATGTTTGATGACACGGTCAACGAGTTCCTCGACCTTGCGGAGGGTGCTGACGGATTCATCTTCGGATCTCCAGTGCATTTTGCCGCAGCATCCGGTGCGGTCACCTCGTTCATGGACCGCGTATTTTACACGAACTTACAGTCCGGCAGGCAGACGTTTTACCTGAAGCCGGCAGCTGCAGTGATCTCAGCCCGTCGGGCAGGGACAACGGCCACCTTCGACCAGCTCAACAAGTATTTCACCGTCTCTGAAATGCCTGTCATCTCATCCCGTTACTGGAACATGGTCCATGGGGCACAGCCGGACGATGTGAAGAAGGATCTTGAAGGACTGCAGACAATGCGCATCCTTGCACGGAACATGGCGTTCTTCTTGAAGTGCAAAGAGGCGGGTATTAAGGCCGGGGTGCATCTCCCGGTGCGGGAAAAACCAGTTTTCACGAACTTTATCCGGGAGTGAATTGTCTGACGGAAGGATAGGGTCTGAGATCAGAAAACCGGGTGAATGAACGATGTTATACAGGAAAATGCCCAAAAACGGGGACAAACTTTCCATTCTCGGGTTCGGATGTATGCGTCTTCCCGTGAAAGCGGATGGATCGATCGATGAAGAGAGAGCGATAAAGCAGGTGCGCTATGCCATCGACCACGGCGTAAACTATGTCGACACGGCCTGGCCCTATCACATGGGACAGAGCGAGCCGTTCGTGGGTCGTGCCCTTGCGGACGGGTACCGTGAGAAAGTAAAACTCGCGACAAAACTCCCCTCATGGCTTATCGGGAGCCGGGAGGATATGGATAAATTCCTGAATGCCCAACTCGCGAAACTCAAAACCGACCACATAGACTATTATCTTGTCCATGCCCTTGTTGGCGACGTGTGGGACACGGTTGAAAAACTGGGTGTGGCCGATTTCCTCAACAAAGCCAAAGCAGACGGCCGCATCAGGCACGCAGGTTTCTCCTTCCACGGCGCAGGAACGGATTTCAACCGGATCGTGGACGCCTATCCTTGGGACTTCTGCCAGATCCAGTACAACTACCTGGACGAGAAGAACCAGGCAGGGACCGAAGGGCTGAAATACGCTGCGTCAAAAGGCCTCGGCGTCATCGTTATGGAGCCCCTCCGGGGAGGGAACCTGACGAGAACCGTGCCTCCCGCGGTACAAAAGATCTGGGACGAGGCCCCGACAAAGAGGACCGCCGCGGAATGGGCGCTCCGCTGGATCTGGAACCATCCTGAGGTCACGGTCGTCCTCTCCGGAATGAATGACGAGGCGCACATCCGGGAGAATCTTGCCATTGCAGGCAATGCACACCCGGATTCACTGACGGAAATGGAACTGCAGCTGGTAAAACGAGTGGAGAACACGTACCGTGAACTCATGAAAGTCAGCTGCACCGGCTGCCGGTACTGCATGCCCTGCCCGTCAGGTGTAAACATCCCGTTGTGTTTCGAGGAGTACAACAATCTGTACCTGGCCGACAATCCCGACGGGGAAAAATTCATGTATGCCGCACGGCTGGGCGGCGCTGTCGCGCTTGGGACACCTGAGTTTGCATCCCTGTGCATCCAGTGCGGGGAGTGTCGGGAAAAATGCCCCCAGCACATCGATATACCCCTGGTGCTCGAAGCCGTTGCAAAAGAGCTTGAAGGGCCCGGCTTTGAGGAGAGAGTTGCCATGGCACGGCAGCTCTTCAAACAGACATAAACGCGGGAACGATTTGTCGTGGCAAAAAGCAAAGGAGGAACCGTATGGATACGTCAAATGTTTCACGTGAGCGTGTCATCTTCCCGAAAGGTGAAAGGATTACCAATGATCATTTCACTGGGGGCAGTATGGCTTGAAGTGCTGGTTCCGGCCGGCAGCCCATTCAACTGCCGGTTCTGATAGGTTGATGGGACATCGTTAGAAAAAATCGGATAAACAATAATTTTTCATGATGTAATAATTTGTAGTAATTCCCCCAAGTCCCGCGATCCTATCAAAACCTAACTACGTTCACAGTTTTATTTTCCGGAATGCATACGTCCCGATGAGGATCATCGCGAGGGAAAATATGCTGATAACAAGAAGATCGACACCGAGGTTGAACCGGTGCAACCCGATGAGCGTCCCCCGCAATCCGTCCACGGTATAGGTCGCAGGGTTGAGCAGCACGAAAGGAGTGAGCCATCCCGGAAGATTCTCGATGGGAAAGAGAGCCCCGGAGAGAAAGAACATCGGGAATATCAGGAAGCTGCTGATGAGCTGGAACCCTTCGGGGCTCTCCATCTGCGAGCCGATGATAAGACCGATGCTGACAAGCCCGACCGTTGTTACGAATAAAAAAATGCACGCGATGACAACCGAAACAACAGAGAACGTGATCCCGGTGAGCACGCCGGTCACCGTGAATGCATAGCCGATCACGAGCAGGATGGCCGACTGCAGGAGCGTATCCGTGGAGCCCCCGAGGACCTTGCCGATAAAAATGGAAGTCCTTGACATCGGGGATACGAGAACTTCTTTTAAGAAATCGATTTTTTTATCCCAGACAATATACACACCGAAAAAAACCGCCGAGAACAAGAGCGACTGGACAAGGATTCCCGGGTACAGGAACGTCAAGTAATCCACTCCCCCAAACGATAACACGGACCCCAGGCCTCCGCCTATAATCAGGAGCCAGAGTATAGGGTTGATGATGGATGCAACGATCCGGGATCTCTCACGCTGGAAAACCTTGAATTCGCGGTACCAGAGTGCATAGATTCCTTTGAGGTCGCTCATTTTCTCAGTCTCGCCTGCATTGCTTTCTCGGCCCAGCCGCCTTCAGGTGCCCCTTCCCGGATCGCCCTGCCGGTATAGTGAATAAACACATCCTCAAGGGTCAGCGGGCGGACCTCGACGGATTCCACCGGGCCTGTACGGCTAAGGACGTCCTGAAGGTGAAGGCTCGCATCCCTGACCGTCACACTGACGCCCTCATCATCCGTTTGAATATCGTTGATATAGTCCAGCCCCGCAAGCGATTCCCGGTTGAAGTTTTTGATCCGTATGCGGATGATGTCGCCGCCAAGATCTTTTTTCAGCTGGTCAGGAGAGCCAAGCGCAGCGATCTTCCCGCGGTCGATTATCGCAAGCCTGTTGCAGAGCCGGTCTGCCTCGTCCATATAGTGCGTGGTAATGATGATGGTGATCTTCTTCTCCGTTGAGAGTTTTTTGATGTACTCCCAGATGTGCTCCCGGGTCTGGGGGTCGAGGCCGAGTGTCGGCTCATCCAGGAATAAAATCTCAGGGTGATGCATCAGGCCCCGGGCAATCTCAAGCCGTCTCCTCATCCCCCCGGAATATTTCTTGACCATATCGTCTTTTCTGGCAGTGAGGTCAACGAGCCGGAGAACCTCCGCGATTCGTTCCTCTCGTAATGCAGAATCCATATCGTAGAGGAGCCCGTGGAGCTTTAAGTTCTCGTAGCCGGTCAGCATCTCATCTGAACTCGGGTCTTGGAAGACGATGCCGATAGATTTCCTGACCCGGTCGGGCTCGCGTATGATATCAAAATTATTCACGAGCGCAGTGCCCGAAGTCGGCGGTATTAAGGTGGTCAGCATCAGGAGGGTTGTCGACTTTCCGGCACCATTCGGGCCAAGGAGGCCAAATACTTCTCCCTTTTCGATCGTCAGGTCAAGGGAATCAACTGCGGTAAGTTTACCAAATTTCTTTGTCAGGTTTTTGATCTCAATGATCTGCATATGTTCACAGTAACCCTGTTGTTCCTGAAAAACCCGGAGATTCCAGATCCGTCCTGACGTTAAAATATGATTAACTGTATTGGCTTTCGCTCAGGTTACCCGACTCTGAATATCCCCGCTGCTCCCAGTAGCCCTGGTAGTTGGGATTGTCGGAGAGTTCAATCTCATCGATCCACTTGATCCACTTATATCCCCATTTGTCCTCAGCCACAAGCCGTAACGGAAAGCCGTTTGCGGCAGGAAGGGTCACATTGTTCATCTTATACGCGATGATGATGTCATTGTCCATGACGTAGCTGAGCGGGAATGATGTCGTATAACCGTCAGTGGCATGGAAGATCACCGTATTTGCCCGCGGATCAACACCCGCTTCATTGATGAGATCCCGGACAAGCACACCTTCCCAGAGGATCTTCGCAGACCAGCCTTCGACACAGTCGAGCGTGACAACCTTGGAGTAATGCTGGTGGTTGTCGAGGATTTCCCGGTACGTCAGATTTTCCGTCTTCAGGGTAAGGCCGGTGACCATGAGCTGGTAATCGGATTCGTTTATGTACTGGGTGCCGGCGATTGCATTCTCGCTGACATCACTGATGGACGAGAGATCCTGGCCCTGGTAGGACCGGACTTCAACGGCAGCGAGGCCGGTGGTCGTACCTGAAGACGCGCCGGACCGGAACACCGGGCTCAGGAAAATTACACCAAGCACAACGAGTACGACCGCGATGAAGAGGGCGATCACACGGTACGAGGGAACATTCATTGCACGTTACCTGCACCTGTGATCTCATTAAGATTGGGATTGGGACATTGATGCGCCGGCAGTTGATGGAGAACTGGTAACGAGGGGAAATGTCCGTTAATACCCGGGAAAGCGCCAGAATTTTCGTTTAAATATCCGAAACGAATCGAAGGTATTAACGGTCTTAATTATAATTATACAGTAATGGATGCGCGAGCAGAGCCGACACCATTTGACCAGAGGCTCTTTTTGATCTTTATCGTCACGTTTGCGACGATGACTATGTTCGAATTTGCAAGCGAATTCCTCTATCCCTACCCGCCCGACTGGCGCTCGAACATTATAACAAGCCTCTTTACGAGCGGACTTTCCGTCATCATTGCTTACTTTCCCCTCAAGGCCTATTATGACAGGAACACCCGGCTCCACGCCGAGATGGAACAACGCCATCACGTGGAGATGGAGTTGCGGGAGCGCGAGAAGCGCCTGGTAAGAACCTTTGACCAGTCCCCGGTGGGATCCGCAATCATCTCTCCCGATCTCCGGTTTATCCAGGTGAATCCGGCCCTGTGCGCAATAACGGGATACACACCGGATGAGTGCCAAGCCCTGCCCTTCTCATCCATCGTTGCTCCCGCTGAAAAAACCGAAATTATTACCTGCGCTGAGGATCTCAAACGCGGTGCGATCGATCTGGATGAACGCGATATGCAGCTGGTCCGGAAGGATGGGACGAAGGTCTGGGTCCGCCAGTCTGTCAGCCTCATCCGCGATGAAGAGGGCGTCCCACTCTATTTCCTTCCGATATTCGTGGATATCAACGATCTCAAGATGGCGGAGGACGCCCTCCAGAAAACAAACAAAAAACTTTCGATGCTCTCGACGATCACCCGGCATGACATCAAGAACAAGCTGACGGGCCTTGTCGGGTACCTGCAGCTCGTCAGTAACGAAGTGCCCGACGACCCGCCCCTCCGTGAGCATATCACGAAACTGGGGGAATGCTGCAATGCCATCGAACGGCAGATTGAGTTTACCCGGTATTACGAGGAACTGGGGACCGTGAATGCGGGATGGTACGACGTGCAGAAGGGTGTTCTGGACATGGCTGGCCAGTTATCCCTGCAGGGCATTACCCTTGACCCGGGAAAAACCGGGGTTTCGATCTACGCAGACCCGTTGATCAACAAAGTCTATTATAACCTGATGGAAAACTCGGTCCGACACGGCGGGCATGTCACGAAGATTACGTTTGCCGCAGACGAATCGGAAAAAGGCCTTGTGATCAGCTGTTCCGATGACGGCATCGGGATTCCACAAGGGGAAAAAGAGAACATCTTCCTCCGGGGACACGGGAGTAATTCCGGCCTTGGCCTGTTTTTGATCCGGGAGATTCTCGCGACAACCGGGATCACCATAACAGCGACCGGGACACCCGGTACCGGTGCACGCTTTGAGATCCTGGTCCCAAAAGGGGCCTACCGGCTTTCCGCTGCGTGATCTTTCATAACCGTTTTTTTGATTTAACGAGAATTCCACAAAAAAAATTCTCTGCCCGCAGCGGGGATTAAAAAAGGATGAGACTGCTGCTTATACGACAGCAGCGGGAGTAACCGTTGTGGTTGCGGTGGCCCGGTGCGCGTGCGCAGCCGTCCGGTAGCCCTTCACGATCTCGGCAAACTGCGTATTGAGCGTCGCAAGATCCTCGTTTGCGGCCTTGATCGCACTCTCGTCACGGCTGGTGAGCGCCGCGTTCAGCGCTGTGCCTTCCTGCTGGATCTGAGTTTCGACTGCCTGTGCCTGCGAGACATCAATACCTTTTGCAGTCAGGTTCGAAAGCACGCCGGTCCGGCGCTGGTCGTTTGTCGCAAACTCGTCCATGCGGGCAGTCTGGCGGTCTGTCCACCATGTGTTCTCAAGGGTCTGGAGTGTCGCTGCCTGTGCCATGACCGAGGCGTTGACGCTCGCGGCAAGGGCTTTTCCGGTACCGTTGTATTCTTTGAGATCGCCCTTTGCTGAGGTCATAAAGCTCGTGCGATCCGTCTTCATCTGCGTTTCAGCTGCCTGGATCTGGTCGGCGGTGGTCATCGACTGCACCGATGAGACGGTGCCGGTGAACTGTGATTCGATGGATGAAAGCGAGCTTGTCCCGGCACCGTTGCTGATCGTACCGATATAGCTGATCGCCCCGTCCATCTGCGCCTGTCCTTTTGCCCCGGCATACGCCACGTGGGCCTGCATCGCGGTGATGTGTTCAGGGTTGGTATTCCACGAAGTTCCGTTTACGGGAGCGGCTGCAACCGGCATGACGCCAAGAACGAGGCAGATCATGCAGAGGCTGCCGACAAGGATAATCTGTGTGTGTTTCATTTTTTCACCTGAGTATTGTATGCGTATGATGGTCCCCGCCCTTTGGGGAACGCATCTGTCTCTGATGTTGCCGGCCCGGCGGTATATAATTCCAAGATGCCCGGAGTACGGCCATTGAACCCACAGGTTAGACCACGTACCCGAAAAGAGCGGTTTTTGGCTCTGGTAAAAAGAGAGGGGGTTCACCCGGTAAAAGAACGTCAGCGGCACCCTTTGCCGACAACAAAGGCTGTATACCCACCCGGGAAATATAATAGATCATGCAATACACAATTGTCCTCGAACCCAACGAGCGCGGCGGATTTGCCGCACGCTGCGTTGAGCTCCCGGGGACTGTTTGCCAGGGTGCAAACAAAGGTGAAGCACTCGCCCGGCTCAAAGAGGCGATCGGGCAGGTGCAGCAGGCCCAGCAGGCCGACCTGCACCGCACGATCCAGTCTCTTTCGTCTGAGATCATCAGGATCGACGTCGCCGAAGCCGCGTAACCCAAGTTTTGGCACAAAAGGGGGATTTCCCCCACAAAAATTTATAAAATTTTTTCGAGAATTTCGCCTGCATCCCGCACAAGAAAAGAACATTTTGTGTGGAAGAGATCTTTTTCCCGTGCAGCGGCAAGCTCTTTTGGATCTGACAGGTTGCATCCGATCAGGTCAGTACAGTTAACTGAGTGGTTCCGGCGCAGGAACTCGGTGATGAACTCGTTTGCCACCGCATAGGTCTTCTCTTTGCCGCGAAGGTCATCGATCTCAGTCCGGCCGTACTTCATCCCGATCACCATGAGCGCACCGGTAACCGCCCCGCAGGTGTTCCCGGTGTGCGCCATCCCGCCGCCAAGCCCGCAGGAGAGCTTAAGCGCCACGTCGCGATCGATGTCGAAATCCCCGGCGAATGCAGCGCAGACTGCCTGCGAGCAGGAATACCCGCCATTAAAAATGGCGGCCGCCTCGTCAGCCCGTGTCAGAGTCATACTACCGGGGTTGTCGCTTGAAGGCGATAGGCGTATTGGTGTGTCAGGCATCACCGGGGTTCCTGAAACGGTGGCCTGCGGCAGGGCGGGATCTACCTTTTTTTGTGGAGCGGCTAACACTGTACCATCCAGCCGCGCTTTTGTGCGCAAGGAAGTACCATGGCCTTTACCTTTGCCCGGAGGATCCAGCATGCCCCGGCCTCGTTTCTCGGGGAACTTTTCAGGGTCTCTGCCGATCCCTCGATCATCTCGTTTGCCGGTGGGCTCCCATCGTCCGGGCTGATCGATACGGATGGCATTGCAGCTGCCGCACGGGACGTTTTTACTGCAGATCCCCGGTCAGCCCTGCAGTATTCGACAACTGATGGCTACCTCCCGCTGCGGGAGTACATCGCGGAGCGGTACCGGCGGCGGCTCGGCATCCCCGCGACTGCTGACGAGATCCAGATCGTGAACGGATCGCAGCAGTGCCTCGATCTCTTCGCGAAGATCTTCTTGAACCCCGGCGACCGGGTGGGCATGGAACGGCCGGGATACCTCGGGGCGATAGAAGCGTTCTCACTCTACGAGCCGGTCTTTGAGGCAGTGCCTCTCGACCCTGACGGGCCGGACCCCGTGGCTTTTACAAAGATGACAAAGGAGACACCGGTAAAATTCTTCTACGGCATCCCCAACTCCCAGAACCCTTCGGGCTGCACGTACTCACAGGACCGGAGAGAGGAGATCGCAGAGTGCCTTGACGGCACGGATACAGTCTTTTACGAGGACGACGCGTTCGGGGAACTCTTCTTTGACGGGAAGCCCCGGCTCCCGGTAAAACATTACCTCCCCGGCCAGTCGGTCATCTCCGGGTCTTTCTCAAAGATCACCGCCCCGGGCATGCGGATCGGGTGGATGTATGCCCCAACGGAGATCCTGAGTGCGTTCAACACCGCAAAACAGGCTGCCGACCTGCACTCAAACTTCCTCTGCCAGCAGATCCTTGCCCGGTACCTCCAGACAAACGACCTCGATACCCATATAAAAAAGATCGTTTCCGTCTACAGCAGGCAGTGCCGGCTCATGTGCGACCTCTTCGACGACCTGATGCCCCGGCTTTCCCACACGACACCCGAGGGAGGCATGTTCCTTACCGCAACGCTCCCCGTAGGACTTTCTGCAATGCAGGTTTTCCGCGAAGGGATCGGACACAAGGTCGCGGTGCTTCCCGGGATGCCGTTTTTTGTCGATGGCGGCGGCGAAGATACGATCCGTCTCAACTTCTCCAATGCCGGCGAGGACCAGATCAATGAGGGCATGCACCGGCTTGCCGGGGTTATAAACGGGCTTTCCCGGATATAACAGCAGCCCTGTGCAGGAAACACGGCCAACCCGTATTTTGCGCCGTATTTTCAGAGATGCTCATTAAATCCCTCTTTTATTTATGCATCATCTGCCAGAACTACTATTACAGGAAGAGATAGTGTGATAAAGAAACTCCTTATATTTGTGCTGGTACTGACGCTCTGTATGATCGTCGTTGCCCCTCTTGCGGCGGGTGCCGGTGCGTCCGGCACCATTCCGCTGGAACCGGGCCCGGTTATCATCGACACCACCACGGATACCACGGCACCGACCCTGACAGAACCGATCACAGAGCCAACGACTGAAGTGACCATCACGGTTAGCCCGGTGGGGAGCGAAAAAGGCTGGATCGACGTATACGGGAATGTCGACGGCGCCACCGTATATTTTGACGGTAACGCCAAAGGCACGATCACCGGGGGCATCCTGTCGGTGGCAGTTGCGAGTATGGGCACCCCGATACAAACAATAACCGTTTCAAAATCCGGCTACACGCAATGGGCGGGCGGACTCTCCCACATGCCGTCGGCAAACGAGCATGTCGCAGTTTACGCGACCATCAACCCGCTGACCACTATCCCGACAACCATCCCGCCGGTAACGACCGGGTCGATCTATACCCAGTCAAACCCGAACGGCGCAGCCATCTACCTGAACGGGAACTTCCAAGGGTATGCTCCATTGAGTATCCCGGATCTGTACCCGGGCACCTACTCGATGAAAGCCACCCTGAGCGGGTACACCCCGGATACAGCGATCATTAACGTGTATGCCGGGCAGACAGCGACCTATTACCCGGTCCTCATCCTGTCACCCCAGCCCCGGCAGACCGGCACGGTCTATGTGACATCGAACCCGAATTATGCTTCGGTGAGCGTCGATGGAACGTATTACGGGAAGACCCCCCTGACCCTTTCCCTGTACCCGGGCAGTCACAAGATCGCAATCAGCCTCGCGGGCTACAACGATTACACAACATACGTCGGGGTCGCGGCCGGCCAGTCCCAGAACCTGCCAGTCACGCTCTCGACTGCGATCTTCGGGTCGTTCACCCTTACGTCAGTGCCGGGAGCAACAGTGTACATGGACAGCGCAGTAGTGGGTACCACGAACTCTGCAGGGAACTTCAGGCAGACCGGCATCACATCGGGCAACCACCTCTTCAAGGTGACCGCATCCGGGTACAATGACTGGATGAACACTGTCTACATCGAAGCAAACACCGTAACCTCGATCTCGGCGTCCCTGACACCAAAGGGCTCCAGCCCAACGCCTGTCCCGCCGACAGGTGGCCTTGCGATCGCCTCGTCTCCCACAAATGCGGCGGTCTATGTTGACGATCTGCCCCGGGGGAACACCCCGCTCACCGTGACAGATCTTGTACCGGGCGATCACGTGGTCCGCCTCTCCTCTGATGGCTACCTTGATTATACCACGACGACGACCGTAACTTCAGGGCAGACCGCACCGCTTGCAGTCACGCTCACCGTGGCTCCCACACCGACATCGACCAGTTCCCCGGCCCCAACGCCGGTGCTTGTCGTCGGAGTACTCGCAGCTGCCCTTCTGATTGAAGGGTATATGAGGAGGCGATCCTGATATGGCACAGGCATATTCACATTCAACAAAACTCTGGGTAACTGCCCTTGTTGCAGTCATCATTATTGCCGGGCTCACAGCGCTTGCGTACACCAGCTCGGATGCAGCACTCAAAAGTACCGCACAGTTCGGCCTTAAATCGACAGCCGGCGTCATGGCAACGCAGATCAATGCAAGCGAGATCCAAGGGCTCATACCCGGCGATGAAAACTCGATGCAGTACCTTGCCATCGCACAGAAACTCCGCACGATGCGCAGTATGAACGACCACATCATCAACGCGTACATCATCACGGTGAACACGACCGATAAGTCGGCAACGTTCCTCGTCGATGACCTGTACCCGGTGGACCCATCAGGTTCCGCACGGATCGGCCAGGCAGATACCTCGCCGGACAAGATGCAGATCTTCGCCGCCCTCTCGGGCCCGACAGTATCACCCCAGCCGTACTCCGATTCATGGGGTTCGTTCATGTCCGCTTACGCCCCGATCGATGACTCCCTTAATGACTCGAATGGCAACACCGTTGCGGTTCTCGGCATCGATGTGGCAGCAGGCGATTACGTGACCTCGACCTCACAGGGTACATGGATCATCGTGACCGGCGTGGTTTCCATCATCATCGTGCTCGGTGCGCTCTACGTCTTTGGCCGCAAACCTGAGGATGCGCCGAAGATCCCCTGATCGGATCTTTTTTTTTACATAACCTTTTTTTTCGCGCCGGGCAGACCGGGTACGGCATGAAACTGAAACCGCCATTATTGATCCTCGCCGTTCTTGCGTGTGCCCTGATCTTCTCTGTCGGGTGCACACAGACAGCCGGGACGTCTGCTTCCCCATCGGCGACCGTGACGACACCGGGCGCCGGTTCTCCGGTAACAACACAGGCTGCAACCCTTGCATCTTGGGACAAAGTACGGCTCGAAACGACGATGGGCAATATCACGATCGCGCTCGACCCAGATATGCCAATCACCGCAGGCAACTTCGAAAATCTAACCAAAAGCGGGTTCTATAATGGCGTCACCTTCCACCGCGTGATCGCCGGGTTCATGATCCAGGCAGGCGACCCGACCGGCACCGGCAGAGGCGGGCCCGGCTACACCATCCCCGATGAATTCACGGCCCACAACCACAATATCAGGGGCTCGGTCGCAATGGCAAACAAGGGAGTCCCGGACTCGGGGAGCTCGCAGTTCTTCATCAACCTCGTGGATAACACCCGCCTCGATACAGGGTACCCGGTCTTTGGGACCGTGACCGACGGAATGGCTGTGGTGGATGCAATCGGGAACGTCACCACCGATGAAAACAACCGGCCGCTCACGAACGTGACGATCCTGCACGCAGAGATGGTGTGAAAAGACACCTGCCGGACGCGGAGCAGTATTTTTGCCGCAGGGCATTGTGGGCCGGACGGGAAATTCCCGCACCGGGAGCCCTTCCCCTCTTTTCGCACAACAAAGAATATCTTTCACATGCAATACTTCCCTTGTAACCATGACACCAGCACAGGAACCCGGAAAACGGGTACGGCTCGAAACGAACATGGGCAACATAACGATCGCTCTCGATCCCGACATGCCGATCACCGCAGGCAACTTTGAAACGCTCGCAAAGAAAGGATACTATGACGGCGTCATCTTCCACCGCGTGATCGCGGGGTTCATGCTCCAGGGTGGCGACCCGACCGGTACCGGCAGGGGCGGCCCGGGGTACGTGATCAAGGACGAGTTTACGGCCCACAATAAAAATGACCGGGGCACCCTCTCGATGGCAAACGCCGGCCCGAACACCGGGGGTTCGCAGTTCTTCATCAACCTTGTCAACAACAACTTCCTCGACGACAAACACCCGGTCTTCGGGAAGGTCGTGGGAGGCATGGATGTCGTGGACAAGATCGGGAAGACAAAAACCGACAGGGATGACCGTCCAAAAGAGAATGTCACGATCCTCCACGCAGTCGTAGAGTAAGTGATCCGGGGAAAAGATCCGGTAGTATTCTTTTTTTGTGGGTTTTATCACCGGCTCGTTGACCGGTTGAAAGTTCATTTGCAGGTGTCCGGTAGAAACCAGCACCTCAGGTAAGCCGGTACCCCCCATCTGGCACAACCATCTCAAACCGTGCGCCTTTGCCCGTTTCACCCGTCTCTTTAATCGTAATGCCCGTGGTAGCAAGAATCTCCCGGATCAAAAACAAGCCAAAGCCGGTATTCTTCCCGTACCCCCGTTCGAAGATGAGCACTTTTTCGTGCACCGGGATCCCGGCTCCATCGTCTTCGCAAACGATAACAAGCCCGTTTCCAGATTTGTGGGACGAGAGCCGGATGGTCTTCATTGCCTTCCCGCCATACCGCAGGGCATTGTCAACAAGGTTGAAAAACACTTTCTGGAGCAGGGGGTCGGCAATAATTTCGATGTTGTCAGGAAGACCAGTAACGTTCAGCTCTGTGCCGGAAAGATCCAATCCCTTGATGCCAAGATCGATACACTTCTTTACGTTCTGCCAGGACGGGGTGCTCACCCCCAGGTCCTCATATTCCTTAGTGAACTCTATCTGGCGCTGAATATTGTGTGCCACAACCTCTTCCTTATCGATGATTTTTTTCAGATCCGGGTCCTGCACGGTCATCTTTGAGAGGTCAATATACTGAAGCAGCGCCGTGAGCTGGTTTTTGATATCATGGCGGGTGATGCCCGAAAGGAGATTTAACTTCTTATTGACGAGCCTGATCGCTTCCTCCGCCTTTTTTCGTGCTCTTACATCCCGGACAACGGCAAGGATTACGTTTTTTCCCTGGATGGTGACGACATGGGTGTTGACTTCCACCGGTATAATGGTACCATCCTTTGTCATGTGGCCTGTTTCGAAGCTCACCATTCCCCGCGTCCGCTGGTCTTCAAAGATCTTTTCCAGCGGAGGATTGTGGTATTCCGGGGCGATATCAAGCGGGGATTTTTCCAGCAGTTCTTCTTTGGTATACCCAAGCATCCGGCAGGCGACATCGTTGACATCGGTGAACCTGCCAGGAGTGCCATTTTTGAGAATTTCGTGGAGATAGATCGCATCGGTGGAATTATTAAAGATATCGCGGAACTTCTGCTCGCTCGCTTTAAGTGCCTCCTGTGCCCGCCGCCGTTCGGTCACGTCCTGGATGATTGAATGAAGGTACCGGTGGCCCTCCTGCGTGATGGGGGCGCTGAAGACTTCGACGTCCCGGATCTCCCCGCTTTTTTTCCGGTGCCGGAACTGGAACACCGCTCCCTCATCCACCCTCGCATGAGCCATATCCTTTAGAGTAACGTCAGGATCCTGGATGTTGATCTCCGTGATATTGAGCCCGGCAAATTCTTCCCTGCTGTACCCATAGTAACGACTGGCAGCGGCATTTGCATCCACAAGCCTGCCGGTCTCCGGGTCAACAATGAACATAACGGTATTGTTGATCTCGAAGAGATCCCGGTACCGTTTCTCGCTTTCCTTGAGCGCTTCTTCTGCCTCCCTGCGTTTCGTGATATCGCGGAGGATAACAAGGCCGCCGGGCTTGTTGTTGTACCAGATGAGAGCGACCGTAGATTCAACCGGAACCGGTGTACCGTCCATCATCAGGTATACAATCTCTTCGAGACCGACCGGTTTGTGCTCTTTTACCACAATCCGGGCCCGTTCATATACCTCTGCATGGTACTTCGGGTCAATCCGGTCAAAGAGCGATGTCCCGAGCAGCTGGTCTGCCGATGTGGCTCCCATAAGCCGGACCATGGCCGGGTTGACATAGACAAAATGCTCAGCGACGGAAATATAGAGGGCATCGGGTGCGGATTCAACCATTCCCTGGAAATTTTCTTCATTCTCCCGGAGCTGGCGTTCGCTTCGGGCAAGCTCGTTATACTGCCCCCGCAGTTCCTCTTCGGCAGCGGTGATCTGTTCATACGCAGCCTGGAGTTCTCCTTCTGTATTCTTGGACTCCGTGATATCCCGGAATATGCCCTCAACCCCGGCATAGTTCCCGTTGGCATCGTAATAGGCATGGCTGCTTGTAGAGACCGTAATGAGTGCCCCGTCCTTTCGTTTCAGCAGGGTCTCCCGGTTAAAGACAGCGCCACCTTTTTTCAATGCAGCAAGGAGATCTTCCCGCTGTGCCGGATCCGCATAATACTCTGTGGCCAGCCTGCCAATCATCTCGCCTGCATCCGCGTATCCGAGAAGCCCTGCCCCAGAGGGGCTGATCATCACGAGGGTCCCGTGCGTGTCCGTGCGGTAAAAGACATCCTGTATATTTTCAAGGATGGCCCGGTATTTTTCCTCTGATGCGGCGAGCTCTTTCTGGTTGGCGGCGAGGGAGTCGTACTGCCCCCGCAGTTCCTCTTCGGCGGCAGTGAGCTGTTCATTTGCTGCCTCAAGCTCGATCTCGGTCTGCTTGCGTTCGGTAATATCGTGAATGATGCCAAAGACCACCCGCTTTTTCGAGTCATACGTGGCGATGGAATGGATATCCCGCAGTGTCCCGTCGGAGGGCTGCCGTATCCTGAAGTCCAGATCATAGGGCTCGCCACTCCTGATGAGGGCGTAGAGCGCATCGTCCATTGCCCGCCGGTACTCCGGCAGGGGGATCTTCTGGACCGCGATAATCGGCATCTCGATCTCTTTTACACCATAAATGGCAGCGGCATTCTCTGAGGCCGTCATTATTCCGGCGTCAAGGTGGTATTCCCAGTGGCCGACATGGGCCACCACTTCCGCCCGCTTTAACCGAAACTCGCTCTCTGCGAGGAGCCTGTACTGTTCCGCCACAATCTCTTCTGCTTTTTTCCTCTCGGTGATGTCCCGGATGGACTCGATCGAGCCGGAGATCTGCCCGTTCTGGTCGTAGAGCGGGCTCGCTTTTCCCCAGAGTGTCCGCGGTTCTCCCCGCAGGTGGGGGAGCACCGTCTCGGCAGCAAGCATCGTACCGTCCCGGACAATATGGGAATATCCGGTGCTCAGATCCCCGGGTGGCGAGAAGACCCGGTCGATCAGCATCGATCTTGGATCCCCGTAAAACGGAACTGCATACTCGTAGTTTCCCTTTCCCATCATGTCGGACGCCGCAATACCGGTCATCTCCTCAAGGGCATGGTTCCACGCGATGACAGTTCCGGCCTTGTCGATAGCAAACGTAGCATCGGGAAGGAAGTTGATAATATCAGAGAGTCTTTTCTCCGATTCGATACGGGAACGTTCAGCAGTACGCCGAGCCACTGCCTGCCGGATCTTGTGGGCGAGCTCGGCAAACTGCGCCCTTGGATCACCCCCTTTCTGGATATAAAAGTCCGTGCCGTTGTTAATGGCATCAATGACTACTTCTTCACGGCCCCGGCCGGTAAAAAGGATGAAAGGGATGCTGCCAAACCCGGCCCGGACAACTTTGAGAAATCCGATGCCGTCCATCCCCGGCATCTGGAAATCTGACACAACGGCATCGTACACACGGTCCCGCAGGGCGTCAAGCCCCTCTTGTGCAGATAGTTTTGTATCGATAGAAAATTCTCCGGTGGCCTCCAGGAAAACTTTTGCAACGTCGAGGAGGTTTGGTTCATCATCGACATAGAGTACGTGATACATCCAGTGCCCCGGCTCCTATTCGGTAATTGACTGACGGGGAATATAAATGAGTGGGTACTGGTTTCCCCTTTTTGATTACCCGTGTGGGCAATTCTCTACCCGGAGGGGTCCCAAAGCAACACCTATGTGCCGGGCCGGAGAGAGTATACACGAAGGAAGCGAGCATGAAAAAAATACCCGTCAAAGAAGATCCTGATCTCGAAGAACATTCCACGGGGATCATCAGGCACCACCTCGCCCGCCGGCCCCGGGCAAAAAAAATGTGGGAACTCCTGACCGGGGATCCCGAAGTGCAGGCCAGCTGGCGGATGGCAAACTATGTCGCTGCGACGAAACTGGGGATGAACGACCATGGCAGAACCCATGTCACGGTCGCCACCGCATCAGCGCTCACCATGCTTGACCTGCTGGACGATTCGCCGTTCGTGCCCGACATCATCACCGGCAAATTCGGAGACCGGGACGACGCGGCGCTCGTGGTGCTGACCGCGATGCTCTGCCACGATCTCGGGAACATGGTGCACCGCGAGGACCACGCGGACCTCGGTTTAGTGCTCGTGATGCCCATCCTCGACCGGCTCCTGCCGCAGATCTATAAAGATCCGGCACAACGCACCGCGATCCGGTCGTTTATCCTCTCTGCCATGTACACCCATCATGGGGTGCCGCGGCCGATCACCATCGAAGCGGCTCTTGTCTGCATCGCGGATTCGACCGATATGACCAAGGGCCGGGGCCGGGTCGCGTTTGAATCGGGAAGCATCACGATCCACTCGGTCTCAGCGCTTGCTATCGAAAAAGTTGAGATCAAAAAAGGGAGCGAAAAGCCCATCGGCCTTGTGATCCACATGTCCAGTTCGGCCGGGATCTTCCAGGTGCAGGAGATCCTTGCACCCAAGGTGCGGGCCGGGCCGCTTGCGGACGCGGTCGACGTGATAGCGGTGACAACAGAAGGGGCACATGCAGCAGGGCAGGCGATTGTCTCCGGGATCCGGATGCAGGGCGTAAAATTCGTACCCTATACAAAGGGGGATAGCAGCGACCGCCGGACCGCCCCAAGTCAAAAAAAGCGGCGCCGATGAGAGTGCCGGGGGATCTCACCTTTTATGCCGACGGGTTGCCAGTGACGTGGGGACGGAGCGTGCCGATGAAATTTTCGACAGCAATACGTGCCTGTTTGTGGTCCTTTGATGAGACGGCCGCACACCCGGCACCGGGGAAATGCCCTTTTGCCTCGTCGGGTTTTGCACCGACCGTGTCGCACTTGTTGAGGAAGACAACAAACGGGATCTTCTCGGCACCAATCGAAGTATAGAGGTGCTCCACGAACTCATCGACGGGGGATGTTGCATCCACGAGCAGGATTGCCCCGTCCATGCCTT
Source organism: Methanoregula sp. (assembly GCF_049690535.1). GTDB lineage: Archaea > Halobacteriota > Methanomicrobia > Methanomicrobiales > Methanospirillaceae > Methanoregula. The sequence continues at coordinate 129,744 of NZ_JBAVMX010000111.1, forward strand.
TCCCGATGATCTCCCGGGCAAACTCGAAACGCTCCTGCCCGGGGGTTCCGTACAGGTAGACTCTTTTTTCGCCGAGCTGCACCCGGCCGTAATCGAGAGCGATGGTCGTGGTGCCACCCGAACACTCGGCCTCGATGTGCTTTGCCTGCGGGTCGAGCGTCTGGATCAGCGTGGATTTCCCCGCCCCGAATGCACCAAAAACGACTATCTTGTACTTTTCGTCTGCCATTATTGTACGATAGGGGTGGGGGGTGTTTACTGTTTCGGTCTGTCAGGATGAACCATGAGGGCCACAACAGTTCTCTCCATTACCATCACCTGAGAGGGGGAGGGGGTGTTTCGGGCAAGGAGATTCCGGCTCCAAAAGAGATCGCAGGTGCTCTCTTCCGGCACAACAAAAACCACCATGATTCCGAGGCAGGTAAAAATCATTGCACAATAAATCCTGCAGGATTAATAAATTTTATTAACACACACTCCAAATAAAATTGAGAGGTTAACTAATGAGCATCAATAACATCGACACCAAGCAGATGATTGAGTACAAAAAGGAGATCCAGAAGACACCGGTGAATGCAAAGTTCACCGCGAAGATCGAAGGCGACTGGCTTTTCCAAGAAGGCGGCCCGCAGTTCCAGTCGGTGGTCAAGGTAAAGGATGGCACTTACACGATGGAAGCCAGCCACCCGAACTTTACCGGGCCTGCAAGCCGTCCCGGCCCGATGGCATTTGGCCTCTTCTGGTTTGCCGCCTGTTTCTCAAGCACCCTTGTCACCGAGGCCTCGTTAAGAAACATCAAGCTTACCAGCGTGAAGACTCGGGTCGAGGCCGATCTCGATTATACCGCCCAGTTCGATCTCGGCAAAAATCCTCTCGTGAATGCATTCCGCGTCTTTATGGACGTTAAGGGCGATGTAACCGAAGCCCAGCTCAAGGATCTCAAGGAATATTCCCTGACGCACTGCATGGGCATGTTCACCATCCAGCATGCCATCGCATTGAAGGCAGAAGTCAAAAAAATCTGAAATCATCGACAAGGCAGGTTGTACAACAATGACAGATTACACGGAGATGTGGACGTCACTCGGTCTTGATGTGGACGGCCATAACGCACTGCTCGCAGGTCTCGGGAAAGCCTACACCGATATTTTCCTTTCCCAGAAAGACCGCCCCGAGGGAATGAAGTACTTTGATTTTGTGATGAGCGAAGTCCACGGGCTGCGCATCAAGGAGATTGTGGATGCAAAAGCGCAGGGCCGCACTGTTATCGGCTCGTACTGCGTCTTTGTTCCCGAAGAACTCGTCCTTGCCGTGGACGGTGTGGCAGTCGGGTTGTGCGCCGGTGCGGAATTGGGCTTTGAAGCGGCTGAGGCACTCCTTCCGCGGAACACATGCTCGCTTATCAAGTCCATGTTCGGGTTCAAACTTGGGAAGCTCTGCCCCTACGTGGAGTCGTGCGATGTCATCGTCGGGGAGAATACCTGCGACGGCAAGAAGAAGGCGTATGAGATCTTCCGGCCACTCGTAAAGGATCTCTATGTCATGGATCTCCCGCAAACAAAGAGTGAGATGGGAAGGCAGTTACTCAAAGAGGAATACCGCAAGTTTATTGCAAAACTCGAAAAGGAGAGCGGGAAGAAGGTAACCGTCCAGTCCCTCAAGAAAGGAATTGAGATCGTCAATGCAAAGCGCAGGGCGATGATCCGGCTCGCCGCGATCCGGGCCGCAGACCCTGCACCGATATCGGGACTTGACGCCCTCCTCATTAACCAGGTCTTCTTCCACGATGATCCTGTCCGGTTTACCGACTCGGTCAACAAGCTCTGTGACGAGCTCGAAGAACGCGTGAAGAATCACAAGGGTGTCTTCCCCAAGGGGACAACACGTGTCATTGTCTCGGGGTGCCCAATGGCTGTCCCGAACTGGAAGCTGCCGCTGCTCATTGAGACAAGCAATGCCGTTATCGTGGGCGAGGAATCCTGCGTGGGCGAACGCGGCACCCGGTGGCTGACCGAAATAAAGGGCAACACCGTGGAAGAACTGCTCGATGCTATTACCGACCGGTATTTCAATGTCGACTGTGCAGTATTTACCCCGAACCCCTCAAGGATGAACTATTTAAAGGAGATGACCGAAAAACTCCATGCAGATGGGGTCATCCACTACAGCCTTCAGTTCTGCCAGCCATATATCATCGAGAGCGGACCTGTAGAAAAGGAACTGGAGAAATCGCACATCCCTACCCTGCGCCTTGAGACTGATTACAGCCAGGAAGACGCCGGGCAGCTCAAGACACGTATCGAGGCATTTAACGAACGCCTGAAGAGAACATGATATACGCAGGAATCGATATCGGATCGCGTACAATCAAGTTTGCCGTGCTCGAAAATGGCAAACTCGTTTTTTCCCGCAAGTCAGTTACCTCCCACGATCCGCTGGGGACTGCACGGGAGCTCATGGCCGGTGTGGCGTTTGATCGCATCACCGCAACCGGGTACGGGCGGCACCTTATCAAAGGGCACCTTGCCTGCCCGGTGGTAAGCGAGATCACCGCCTTTGTTCTGGGCGCCCGCTTTTTTTCAGACGACTGCGGATCCGTCCTTGATATCGGCGGACAGGACACCAAGGCCATTTCGCTGGACGACAAAGGCAATTTGTGTAAATTCGAGATGAACGACCGGTGTGCTGCGGGGACCGGCCGTTTCCTTGAGGTCATGGCGACCGCTCTCGGTTTTACGCTGGAAGAATTTTCTGCCGCAGCGCTTTCGGCAAAGAGGGCGGAAAAGATCAACAATATGTGTACCGTATTTGCAGAATCCGAGGTCGTATCCCTCATCTCCCAGGGTGCGGACCGCAACGAAGTGGCCCTTGGGATTCACAAAGCCATCGTGAGCCGGTCCGCTGGCCTTTTAAAACGGGTTGCACCAACGGGGAAAATATTTTTTGCCGGAGGTGTTGCCTTGAACGGCTGCGCACGGGCCCTTCTCGAAAGCGAGATGGGCGTACCTGTTTTTGTACCACCCGATCCCCAGATTGTCGGTGCGATCGGGGCTGCGCTCTCTGCATCAGAAGATATTTAGGATCATACCAGGGTTGTGTAGTACTATGGAGCTCCATGCCCCCCATCACCGGAGTCATGCTTATCAGGGAAGAGGATCAGGGCCGGATCCGTCACGGGTCCGGAAGATCGCAGAGGAGTACTATCGCTCCGGCCAGTTCTACTGTTCCGAAGCTATCGTAAAGTCCATCAACGACGAGTTCGGGCTCGGCTACCCGGAAGAGGTCGTGCGGCTCGCTTCCGGCTTTCCTATCGGGATGGGCGGTGCCGGCTGCTCCTGCGGTGCGGTGACCGGAGGCGTAATGGCCATCGGGATGGTCTTTGGCAGGGACCAGCCAAAGGATCCCCGGATTGACCGGTGTCTCTGCCTCTCCCGGGAACTGCACAACTTCTTTGCCCGTCAGCATGGCTGTCTCTGCTGCCGCTCCCTGATCCGCGGCATGGTCCTGAAATCACCCGAACATATGCAGCAATGTGTTGCTTTCACCGGTGAAGTTGCAGAAGAGACCGCAAAGATCATCCTGCGGGAACGGGATGACCCTGCGAGAGCAGACTGCCCGGCACCGTCAGACCAACATTAACGGAAGGATCCCTTATGCGAGCAGAAACAATGACCTTTTTTGATGCGGTAGTCCCGGATGCATCAGCAGCGATCAGGAGCATACGCGAACAGGGGAAAAAGTTTGTCGGGATCTATTGCGTGTTTGCACCACAGGAACTCATCGTTGCCGCAGATGCGGTGCCGGTGACCCTCTGTTCCACCCGGGAGGAACCCATCGCAGATGGCGAGAAGTACCTGCCCCGGAACTTCTGCCCGCTCATCAAGTCCTCCTACGGGTTTGCAATAACCGGGAAGTGTGCGTTCTTTAACAACTCCGAGTTTATTATCGGAGAGACCACCTGCGACGGCAAGAAGAAGATGTTTGAGCTCATGGAGACATTCAAGCCGACCGTTGTTCTCGAACTCCCGCAGAGTGCAAAGGGGGAAACTCAGAAGCAGTACTGGCGCTCGGAAGTGGCCCGGTGTAAAAAGGAGATCGAGAAACGCATTGGCGTTACCATTACCGATGCGAAGATGAAAGCAGCAATTACGGAGCTCAACGAACAGCGGGCCCTGATGCGGGAACTGGCCTCCATGAACATGGCAATCCCGGCCCCGCTCTCCGGGATGGACCTGCTCAAGGTGATGTGGGCCCGCAACTTCATGTTCGATCGACCTGCCTTCAACCAGCAGCTCAGGGACCTGATTACCGAACTTAAGGAAATGAAGGAAAAGGGCGAGGGTGCGTTCCCGAAGACTGCGAGAAGGATCATCGTCACCGGCGTCCCCACGGGTATTGGTGCAGAGAAGGTTTTAAAGATCATCGAGGAGTCCGGCGCTGCAATTATTTACGTCGAGAACTGCTCCGGCATGAAGCAGTTCCTTTGCGATGTCGCAACCACCGGCTCACCGCTCGAAGCGATCGCCGACAAGTATCTCAAGACCCCCTGCTCCTGCATGAGCCCGAACACCGACAGGCTCGAACTTTTGGCAAAACTCGCGAAGGAGTACCATGCGGACGGTGTTGTTGACATCACGTGGATCGGCTGCCATACCTACAACGTCGAGTCCCGCGTGCTCAGGGACTACCTTGCCAGTCACGGGAACGTGCCCTTCCTCCAGATCGAGACCGATTACTCACCGGGAGACACGGGCCAGATCAGGACCCGGATCGAGGCATTCATTGAGATGGCAAAACGGAAGTAATTCCTGTTTAGATCTTTTTATACACCGACACCATCAGCGCTGCACCCCGACAACCAAAAAACACCGCGCAGCCGCTCGTGACCGGTAACACTCGTGGGAACGGCCCTGCATGACCCCGGTTCAAAAGAACAGTACCCGCTGGTGGCCTGCCTGCCCTCCTTTCGGGGATGAAAAGAGCAGGTTCCCCAGTTCCGGCATGCCGATGTCAAGCACGGCATTCAGTTTCGGGTTCTTTGTTACCTCACGCAGGTGCAGCGAGGGCTGGAATGCAAAGAACTGGAGGTTATCGCTGCCGGCGACGAGATTTATTATCTCCTGAAGGTTGAACGAGGGCGTCCCCTTCTCCAACTGGTGACTGCCGGAAAGGCCGTAAACTCCGTCCTCGATAAAGATCACCCGGGTCACGATACCCTGTGCAGCAGCGGCGACGCCAAGCGAGATCGCGCCAAGTGCATTTTCGGTGCCGTACGGGGTACTGGTGATGAGAATTGTCAGAGGCGGAAAAAGACCCGTCTCTTCTGATGAGAACGAGGGAGATGTATCCTTTTTCATGTGAATGGATGCAACATTTTCCCCGAGGATGACATGGTTGCGACGGAACCGGTGGATCATCTCCGTGAGACTGCGGATCCGAAACGGCCTGATCGTGCAGGCCGAGACCACCTGCCCTTTGCCGTCATCCCACGTGCTGTACCCCCGTGATGCGGCGTACTTCGAACAGGCGATCATCTGGCATTGCAGCCCGCGTTTTGCTGCTTTTTCGCTGATAGCCTCAAGCCCGCTGCCGATATTCTCGGATTCCGTCGGGTTCTGGCCACTGTGGCTCACGTGGACGCCGTCAAGATAGGCGTACAGGTCGACTGACGCGTGGACATCGAGGGCTGCGGCAAGGCACCGTACCGCAGAGACTGCTGACCGGTGCATGTACGGCGATTCGAGCTGGAGATACCCGATCGTGCTCGGCATCGGCTGTTCGTGCTGCCGTGCGATCTGTGCCACATCGTTCCAGAATGACTGCTGGCCGCTGACCCCGAGGCGGTTGTGATCGATCACCTGATCGTAGTGTTTCATCTTCAGGCCTTCGATCGAAATGCCCCGGCGTTCAAGTTCCTCCCGGTCACAGATGATCCTGACGGACGGCAGAGAAAGGATGATCTCCCAGATCCGCAGGGTCTCGGGTTCATGAAGGCTGTAGAGAGCATCCCCGGTCAGGAGAAAAACAAAAATCCCTTCCCCGCTGTCCCGGGTATGGTGCAGGAGGTTCTCGGGGTTGAGGTTGACAAAGAAAAATTTCAGGCATCCCTCGACCCAGGATAGCCGCTCCTGCGTGATGGCCCCTCCAAAAAGAAAAAAATGTGAGGTCATTGCGTGTCTCTCACTTAACGTTATACGAACCTGATTATTATGAGTTTTGTTCGCGATGTGTCAGAAGAAGAGGTTTGTTATGTTCCGGAATGGAGATTCTTCTGCGAGGACCGGGCTGGCGGGTACTGAAGGGAAGGGGAGATTAAAAAAATTATCACGAGTTGTTCTCTTCCATCTTCTCGCGGACTTCATCGATATGCATCACAATATCAAATGCCGGGCCGGTGAGGCAATAGCCCTGCTTGTCGAGGGCATACACCGGGAACTTCGCAAGCTCATCCGGTACCGGCTGGGCGGTGAGCTTCTTGAAATTGATCAGGTCGCGGGGATTGAGACCGATTTTTTCGCAGATCTCCTTGAGCTCTTTTATCCAGCGTTTTAAGTCCCGCACGTCCGCTCCGTCCCACTTGAAGATTTGGTATATCTTCATGTAGGCATCCCGCTCGAGAATGATATGGGTAGAGGTCTTGTCGGATTTGAGGTAAAAATCAAGGAAGGTCCGGACATCCTTGATCTGCTGGGCATTCTCGTAGGAAATCGCCCGGCATTCCTTGATAAGTTCCTTGAACTCTTCCGGAGCGAGGCTCTGGGTCAGAGTCCCGATCTCTGTGGAGAGTTCCTTGAGATTCTCCTCGGCATCTTTGAGCTCACTGATCATATCCTCGAATTTGGTGTTGAGCTCCACCCCGAAGAATGCCTCCATGTATTCGGACTGCTTTGGCATAGATGTACAATACTTGGTAATCGTATAGTATAATCGTTAGTACATTGACAATGTCTATCCACTCGTACGACTAACACATCAACAGTACTATGCCACGCCGAAGCCAATCGGTCAACCAGGACCTCTATACTAGAGGCGGGATCATCACAGAACGCGACCCCGATTTCTGTATCGTGCGGCTCCGCATGCCGGCCGGCATGATCACGCCCGCCCAGATGAAAGGGCTGGGGGAGATCGCAGCCCGGCACGGGATCGAGAGCCTCCACCTCACCACGCGACAGACCATGGAGCTCCCGCACGTCGACCCTTCAATACTCGAGGAGCTGGTCGATGATCTTGAGGCAAATGGCACGCCGCTCGGTGCCGAACGGGAAGAAATCGTGAATGTGACCTCTTGCCTCGGGAACCGGCACTGCAAGTTTGGCATCATCGACAGCGTGGGTCTTGCAGAAGAGATCGATAAGAAATTCTTCGGGAAGGAATTGCCCGTGAAAGTGCGGATTGCAATATCAGCCTGCCCGAACGGCTGCGAGAGCGAGCGGCTCAACGAGATCGGGATCACCGGCATCCAGAAGCCGATCCGGGATCCCGGGCTCTGTACCGGCTGTGGTACCTGCACTTACTACTGCCGGGAGAAAGCGATCGATGTTCAGGATGGTCTCGTTGTCGTTACCACTGCCAAATGCATGGAGTGCGGGTTTTGCATCCTTCCCTGTCCGTTCCACATTATCCAGGGCGCCCCACCGGAGTACCGCATCACCGTGGGAGGTCACCGTGGCCGGCACCCGTTAATCGGCCGGCACCTTGTCGATGTGAAATTGCCGGAGGACGTGATCCGGGTCGTGGACAAGATCGTCTACTGGATTTACCGGCAGGCCTCGACCGGGTCGCTCCTTCCGGAACAGTTGGAAGAACTTGATTTTGAGAAGTTCAAGAAAGAGATCAATTCGATAGTGCAGTGACACCGCGGATCATGTCCAGTCGTTGTGGATCGGAACCTTTCGGAAGAAGAACCCGATTGGGAGCGGGAAGTCAGTACCCGCAGGTCTTATCCCCTTCACTGCCCCATTGTCACAAGTGGCACTCTCATTTGTGCCTAGGAGAGTAAACTATGACAATGGTCTGGAGTAGGCACCTATCCAATCAGATTCGAGAGATCGGATATGATATCGCTGCAGAAAAAATGGCAGTCGTCTCTTCGGATACGACCCTCAGGTATTATGCACCGGTATCGTATTCGCTCTATAACATGCTTGCCCACGCAACCTTCCCTGAGCGGCTTTACAAAGGGATGGTTGAAGGGAAGATTCCCCTGGTAAGCGGGCCAGCCCTGAAGCGTACGTAACGCGAGGAACCGGGTGAGTTCTTTTGGGACTCATCGTCAGATTTTTTTTTAGGTTTCTGGTGAGAGTCACTCCCTTTTTTTGATCCTGTACATATTCACCGGGCCGCTTTTCAGGCACAATCCTTATCTCCTTCTCCGGCACATTGCCGCGTAAGGCTCCCATCCGGGTGCCCGGGAGAACAGTATGAACATGGTCTGGGACAGGCACGTATCCAACCGGATCCGCGAGATCGGATACGATGTTAAAACGCGGACAATGGCAATCGTATTTGCGGACAAGACCACTAATTTCCATGCACCGGTACCTTACCCGCTCTACGCCTCGATCTTTCACGCAACCTTTCCTGAACGGCTCTACCGGCAGGCCATTGAGGGGCAGGTTCCCTTAGTCAGCCGGTCCTGAAACACGGATAAACGAAAAACGCCGGAAACGAGAGAACGATCCCGTACGTCCGGATCCGTTTCCCGGGTAGTCCGGTGATTATCCTTCATGCGGCGGAGCGGACGCTGATGATAAGAAACGGATTTTAAAAAAAAATAGTGAACGAACCTGATGTGATCAGTAACTGATCGTCCGCATGGCGCGGAGAGTATCAGGTTCCATCTTGCGGAAGTAGGACTTGGGGTGGCCGCAGGAGGGGCACTTCCAGTCAGCAGGAAGATCGGCAAACGCCGTGCCGGCCTTGATCGGCTCTTTTGCCATGACCTTCCCCTCGTACTCTTCAAGTCTGTCCGTGTTTACCAGAATCGTGTTGTTGAACGCCTTGGTCTCTCCGACAGCCGGGTCATAGATATGACCGCACATCATGCACACATACTTGTCCATTGTGATAACCTCGTGTATTGCCTGCACTCAGGTATGTAACCTATTATCATTCACCCCATATTAGCGTATTGAATTTTAATTGAGCACGACCTGTCCGGCCTCTTTTTTCTGGCTCATCCGGACCCCCGGATTTTTGTCAAAAGAACCAAATCAGACCATGACCAAACCTCTAACAATGGCAGAGCACAGGGAAGCGGGCGAACCACCGCTCATCTACCTCAACCACGCGGCGACGAGCTGGCCAAAACCGCCGGAAGTCCTTGCAGAAGTTGCCCGGTGCCTGCAGACGCCCTTTTTCGAGCACGGCCGGTCGACGGCCGGAGGAGCAATGGATTATCCCTCGGCAACCCGGGATGCCATTGCCGGTCTTCTCCACGCAGAGGAGCCCAACCATTTTATCTTCACCGGGAGCGCAACGGATTCCCTCAACCTGCTCATCCACGGGTTTGTGAAAAAAGAGAAAGCGCCGTTCCACGCGATCACAACAGAACTGGAGCACAACTCCGTGCTTCGCCCTCTGCATACTCTTGCCGGGGAAGGGCGCCTCTCGCTTTCCATTGTTCCGTGCCAGGGCGGGTATGTCACGCTTCAGGAGATCAAAAAGGCAATCCGGCCCGAGACCCGGCTCGTGGTGATGACGCATGGGAGCAATGTGCTCGGCTCCCTGCAGAATGTACGGCCCGTTGCGGAGTACTGTGCATCAAACGAAATCTTCCTCATCGTTGATGGATCCCAGACTGTTGGACAGATTCCAATCAATCTTTCAGAAATCCCTGCAGGTGCGTTTGTCTTCACCGGGCACAAGGCGCTCTTCGGGCTCCCCGGTATCGGGGGATTCTACCTTGATGATCCAGAGGCTGTCACCTCGGTCCGGCAGGGAGGGACCGGCATGGATTCCCACACCCTTACCCATCCGCAGGATATGCCGCAGAAGTTCGAGGCCGGGACCCCGAACTATCCCGGCATTGCCTCGCTCCTTGCCGGCATCCGTTTCATCGAACATCGGGGACAGGACGCAATCACCAATAAGTGCAGGGGCCTTACCGTGCTCTTTACAAGCGAACTTAAAAAAAGCCCGGAGATCTCCCTCTACACCCCGGCTCCCGATCTCCCGGTCATATCGTTCAACATCGGGGGACTCGGCAACGACGAGGCCGGGTACATCCTTGCAAAAGCGTACAACATTATCACCCGTACCGGCCTCCACTGCGCCCCTCTCGTCCACGATCGGATCGATGGCGGGAAAGGCTGCGTGCGGGTAAGTTTCTCTCACTTCACAACGCCCGCTGAGTGCCGGACGGCAGCAGAAGCAGTGAGGGAGGTGGCCGAAGGTGCGGGTCGTTAAATCCGTCCAGAACAAGGTCTGTGTCGATGGCTCCCTGATGAAAGAATATATGCTCGACGAGCCGCTCACGCCTGCCTTCCTCGCGTTTCTCCGATTATTCGGGACCGTCAGGGAATATCCCCACATGAAGCACCCGTACTTTTCCTTTGAGCAGGAACATTTCATCTCTGTCAAGGGATTTTCCGGTGACTCAAGCGTGGAAGTGCGGTACAGGAAGGAGTATTCTGACCTGACTGCGGACTACTTCCATCTCCTTCTTTTTTATTTCCATGAAGGTGAGCAGGGTATCATGAAGATGCATGGGATCGAAGAATCCATCCGGGAGAGGATGAAGATCCGGCTTCCCAAATGAAGCGGGTCGAAATGATCGACTGTCATTTTCACGGGCAATCTTTACCCGTGATAACGTGACAACGTTACTGGCAGCAGCAGGATTTTCCGGGAATTTTCCCTGAACACAACCTGCACGGCCTTTTATATTCCGGTTGCAAAAAAACAACCCCGAACGAGAAGCGGATCTCAAAAAAGGAGGTGGGGGAAGTGATCCCTCACCGCGTGTGTGATAGATGTTTTTTTATTATTTTTTCATGTACAGGTGGCCATAAACGGTCTCGCCTTTCCGCTTGGGGTGGCGCTCGCCGAGGTCACCGATGTAATCGACGAATTTTGACTTGGTGCCGTCAACATCGAGTTCGATGTCCCCGACCGGCTTGTAGCCGGGCATCATGACATTGATGGTGCCATAGACATAGATCTCGCCTTTGACCATCTGCCCGCCGACACGGCGGTTGGCATTGCCCTTGAGGATGATGGTGCCGCCCTCCATGTGGGTACCGAGATGGATGTCGACATTGCCCTCAACTATCAGCGTGCCACCGGTCATAAATGTTGCGACATCGGAGCCCGCATTGCCCTTCACGCGGAGGACACCGCCGCTCATGCCTCTCCAGTCGCCACGGTATGCAGCGCCGAGATAATTTCCGGCATTGCCGTTGATGGTAAACTCGCCGCCCGCCATTGCAAGGCCGCAGAAGGAGTGGACATCTCCATTAACGGTGAGTTTTCCGCCCTTCATCCAGCTGCCGGTGTACATATCGCAGGCCGAGTTGACGACCACTTCGCCGGCCGTCATCTTGGCGCCGATATACTTCATCTTCGTGCAGTCGCCGTTGATGACAATCTTCGTGTCTGCTGCTGTTGCTCCTGCCTCCCCGGTAACGGTAAAGAAGTCGCCCAGCGTCAGGATCTCTTTTCCCTGGAAAACGGGAAGCTTTGCAATCTCGTCGGCCTTCTTGCCGGCAAATGTGTCAGGGTTTACCTTCTCCAGTTCCAGATAGAGTTCCGGTTGCGTTTTTATTGTTAGTGTAACCGTGTTCATTCTTTTCACCTCACGCCTGGGTCGCATCCACAGAGAGGATATGCTGATGCGGTGCATAACTCTCGGGGACCGGGTAGTTTTTCTCGCTCAGACTGTAGTAGCGGAGGAACTTTTCCTTGATATCATGCATGACCTGCTTGTTCTCCGGTACCTTTACATCCACCCAGAAGGTCTCCTTGTGACCCATATCGATAACTTTACCGTCCTCGACACAGATCTTCCCGTTCTTGAAGAGGTAGGCGACCTGGGCAAATGCCTTCTCGATCTCGGGACCGCTTGACGGGAACTTGTCGGGGTTGATGTTGTAGATAGCGATGTCGGCGGTCATGCCGGGTTTTAAGCCGCCGTAGTCCTTTGAAAGGCCAAGGCACTTGGCCGGACCTGCACGGGTCATGGCTGCCAGCTCGTAGAGCGTGATCTCACGGTCGATGTTTGCAAGGGTAGTCGCACTGATGACCTTGTCGGCTTTCTTAAAGGTGTTGAGGCGTTCGTCACGGACCTTCTTACTCATCAGCCACGAGTAGACCCTCGGGTAGCGGGTGAATGGTCCCGCGTTCGGGTGGTCGGTCGTGATGAAGCAGCGCATCGGATCCTTTGCATAGAGCGCAATTTCAAGCCCGACTGCCCACTGGCTGGCAAAGACGGCGTTGTTCGGATCGTAGATGAATGGTACGACACCTGCTGCAGTCTCGAGTTCAACGTCAACGTTGAACCACTTGAGGTGGTTGAGGGACTGGAGGTGGTGCTCGAACGGGCCGTCCGCCGTCATTGTGGTGGTCTCGTCAAGGGTGACGTTACCGGTATCGATCGTGAGGTTCTTCTGCCTGTTAACGTAGTCCATTACTTCCTTTGCACCGGACTCGAAGTCTCCCCAGTTCGTTCCCTTGTAGGAGTGGAACTGAATGTGGGTGGAGTGCAGAACCTGCTCGCGGCCGAAGTTGTTCTTTGCCTTGATGCCTTCTGCGAGCTTCAGGGAGTCGATCGTGGTCGTGTAGTTACCGGGGTTGCCAAGGTTGTTCTGGTGGAGGTGCATCGAGTGCGGGAGGCCGAGGTATTCGTTTGCCTCGATCGTCCCCTTGATGATCTCTGCAGGAGTGATATCGAAGTAGGGAACCTTGTCGTGAATGGAAAGACAGTTCAATCCCCATGCCCAGGCTTCGGTGCCGCCGGGGTTGACGACCTTGACACCGTATCCCTTGGTCTGGCGGAGAATCCATGCGATATACGCAGCGGTGTTCTCGACTTCATGGTTCTTGAGGTATTCGAGGATGAACCAGTTGTTGCCAAAGACGGGGAGTGCTGCCTCATCGATGATGGGAGTGTCGTGGATCTCCTCGTGCACGTGCCGGGCATACAGCGGGGGCATTGCGGCTTCCATCGCGAAGGTGAACCCCATGCGGGCGTACTCGTAACCGGTTTTAAAGACAGTCGGGATCGACTTTCCGCCTTCGATGCGGGTGATGCCGGCGGTCTTGTGGGAGTCGAAATGTTTGTCTTCAGGCCGGTACCAGCGGCCGGCATTGACCTTGGGGCCGGCAACATGGGCGTGAACCTCGAGTGCACCGGCCATAACGGTCTTGCCCTTTGCATCGATGACCTTTGCGCCGGATCCTACATTGTCGACAATTTTGCCGTCCTTGACGGCAACATCTGCCTTGTCGCCCTTGATGCCCTGAACCGGGTCAAAGACGTGGCCGTTTTTGATGATATATTCAGACATTTACTGACCCCCCGTTGCAAGGAGTTCATCAACACGGTGGTTGATCTTCGTCAAGAGTTCCTCGTCCGTGAGTACACCCTCTGGCGGGTCGACAACCTTACGGGTCTCAATCGGGACGTTGTCCATACGATATGCACAGCCACCGACTTCGACACCGACAAGAGCGACCGGGATGTGGATGTCCGAGATCTCGGTGGTGCAGTTGATGTGCGGGTCGATGGTGACGGTGGGCTTCCTAGAACTGCTGATCATCGCGTTTACCGGGAAGTGCGCCCCGGGGTCGGTGGCGATGTAGAAACAGGCCTCGACCTCGTTGCGATTTAAGAGGTCGACCGAGGTCGTCTCACCGGTCTGATGGCGGGCCTGGTCTCTCCGTGAGAGGTCGACAGCATACGGGAACCCGTACTGCCAGCCGAGCACCTGGCCGGAACCGGTAACGTTCCAGTGGCCCCGCATTGCCATGATCGCGAATTTCGTGTAGTCGTTCATGTCGCGGGTGAAGTTGATCGCTTCATCGATGTTGTGGTTCCTTCCCATCGTGTGGGTGAGGCCCATGCCAAAGAAGATGACACAGAAGCGGCCGCGTTTTAAGTCCTCGACAACCTCGATGATCTTCTCTTTGGGGACACCGCCAACAACGTCGGGAATCGCTTCGCCGCGGGCTGCGCATCTGAAGGCGTCTAGTACCTCGTAGTCAAAGCCCTGCTGGATCTGGATAAACCCATCAGCGCACTTGGCGGTATCGGTGTACCGACAGTCAACACAGTAGATCTTCCGGCCCTTGTGGCCCTTAGTGGTAAAGAAACCACGCGGGAAGATCGAGTACCGGGACATGTGGCGCGGGTGGGCGTGTGCCGGGTTGCAGCCCCAGAAGATGACGCGGTCGGCACGGTTCTTGACTTCACCAAGCGTACAGCTCGGGACACCGACATCCTCGATGGCAATGAGAGACGAGCCGTGGCAGACGGTTGCACAGTTATCGACAATACCCCCGACTTTCTCGGCAATTTCGTGGCCAATGGACATGGCCTGGCAGCTCGTTGATGCCCAGCCGTACATCAGGGTCTTTCTGGACTTGACGAGCATCTTTGCTGTCCAGTCAATCGCCTCATCGTAAGTGATCTCTTTGTAGGAGCCGTCAGCCTGCCTCATCCGCGGGCGCTTGACGCGGCCCGGGAGCCGCTGGTGGTTAAACTTCTCGGCGCCGATTGCGCACGCATTCTTGACACCGAGGATCGTCTTGTTGTCATCAGATACGGTGATGATCAGGTCATCGCACAGGGTACCACAGAATGGGCAGATAACATCAGTTACTTCTTTTGGCATTGATCGTCACTTCCTTATGAGGCCGCAGGCGTCCTGCAATACCTCGACTGCTCCCATAATGCGTTCGTTCGCGGCGATCTCGACATCGACCGGGAATCCCTTGAAGCACGGCTCGCCGGTTGAGAAGGTATAGGCCGGGACGATCCGGTTCGCCCAGGGACCCATAGGAATATGGGCAAGGCCCGGGACAAGGTCCTCACGAGTCTCGACGGCTTTTACAATCACGCTGCCGACAGAACTCGTGACCTTGACATTGGTGTTCTTCCATACCCCGAGTTTCTTCATGTCATCGGGGTGCATATGCATGACCGTGCAGGCGTCAAAATATTTCTGCGATGTTTTGCCTGCCTCCATGCCGACGCCCTGCTGGATCGTCCGGCACGTGATCATGTTGAGGGTAATTTTCTTTTCTGGCATTGAATCACCTAACATCAGGTCCTGGCCGGGATCCCGGTTGCACCTTTTCCGGAGAGACTGATCACACCATACGGGCATGCCTCAACGCATACGCCGCATCCCGCACAAAGTTCCGCCTTGACATCAAGGCTCACCGCATTACCATCCTGCACCTGGTATATCTTCTCCCGGGTGACAGGATCGAGCGTAAAAAGCTCGAGTGCGTTGACCGGACAGGCAGCCACACAATTGCCGCAGCCGGTACAGCGTTCCATGTTTACATGTACTGCAAAAGCCATGCACATCACACACAAATTAAAGACAAAATTTCTTCGATAAAATTTGTCTAATCCCAAAGTTGATCAAGAGCAGTAATTAAAGATTGCTTATTTCACAAACGGTATAGTGCAATAAATTAACAGTTAATTTTCATTTTTATAAGTAGTTAACATGCGACCTGTTTTTTTTTAGTATATTGACAACCGGCGAGAGAAAAATCACGTTCTAGTCCACGGATAATACCCGGATAATTTCTATAAACAAAATAAAATACACACTGTTTTTTTTAATTGCCCTGATTGTTTCGGACGCGCAAAAAATGGCTGGCCGGATCATTTCAGACATACAGCTGCACCGCACGGTACAGTCTGTTCACAAAAGGATAAAGATGCCGGATTTGTGTGCGGTAGCTGCGGGACGATACCGCAAGAGCCGATGCCGGCCCGGTCCTTGTGTCAGGTGGAACGCTTGTGATTTTTGTGCCCGGACCGTTGTTCATGGTTTCTGGCCAAAAAACTTTTTATCCAGAAAAGCAGGATTCATGTAAGATTTACCGGTACAAGTTCTGAATGGAGTGAGACCTGATGGGAAAGACCATACGAGACCGTGCGGCAAACCGGAGCGGTAAAGGTTTTGCAGGACAGAAAGGACACGGAGACTACGAGGATCCCTGGAGCGGGGAAAACCCGGAACAGGACCCCTTCCGCGATGTAAGGGACATCTATGAAGACCCGCCGGAGTCAGCCGGCGATGATTACGTCTGGCCTGACAGCGAGGACAGAGACGACGACTGAATCCCCGGGTCCTGCCTGAAAGCAGGCAGGGTCTGCCGGTCTTGGGTCGGCGGGGTCATCCCGGGAGCCCGGCTGGACACGACAGGATGCCCGTTGTTTCATTTTTTTTATCCCGGCCCTGAGGCTCTCCATCATAGATAAGACCCTGACAGATCCGCAATGACACGGTGGGGGATCAGCCCGGGGGGCGCTTTAACCAAACACGTACGTCGTCCCGACCGTGTTTAAGATGCACTTCCCCGGCATCGCTTCAAAGAACCGGTTGATCGCGTCCCAGCCGGTGCAGTGCATCGGTACCACGTAATCGGGGTCGATCTTCTTCATCCCTTCGATCGTGGGCTGGATCACCTTTGCAAACGCCGGCCCGGTGAGATGGAATCCTCCAAGCACCGCATGGACGTGATCGATCCCGGTGATCTTTTTCGCGTACTCCACGGTGTTGATGATCCCGGCATGGGCGCAGCCGCTGAGCACGACAAGGCCCTTGCCTTTCACGTTGATAACGAGCGCTTGGTCGTCGAGGATCGGGTCGGGTGCCCAGCTGCCATTGACCCACATCTCCATGCCCGGCATCCCTTTCTCGAATGATGTCTTCCGCTCTACTTCCCCAGTCACGAGCAGGTGGCCGGCGGCAAGCGTAGACGGCCCGCTGCGCTGCAGGATATCAGCCCCGGCTTTTTTGAGTTCGATCGCATCGAGCCGGGGGAGATCGGCGGTTCCTTTCGGGCCGTTCATCCGCCGCTTCAGGAATGCATCCGGGTGGGCAATGAGCGGGACCTGCCTGCCTGCACCGCAGAAGACGGATGCAAGGCCGCCGGTATGATCGAAGTGCCCGTGGCTTAAGGCCACGGCTTCTATGGTGGCAATGTCGATGCCCAGCTGCCGGGCGTTCCATGCCATGCACTCCCGGGAGATGCCGGTGTCGAGCAGGACCGTGTGCTCCTTTTTCCCGGCAAAAACCCGAACGAGGCATGAGAGGCCATGTTCGGCCATGATATGGCGGCAGGGGTCAAACGGCAGGCGGCGGTCCACGGGTGTCGCGGGCGGCACGAAAATATCAATATAGTTGTCGACGAGGACGGTCACTTCCACCCGGTCGGCAGGTTTTAACAGGTGTTCTGTCAATTGTCTCATCCCCACACCGTAATCTGCGTTAATCAATAAGAAGGAGCGCCATCAGCTCCGGGTGCCCTTTGACCGGGAACCGGATCGGCATCCCCGCTTTCTCCGCAGTCTTTACCATGTTGACACCCACGGCATGTTCGGGAATCCGGGCCTGCGTTGGGTGAAGACAGATGCCGGCCTTCACGTTGCAGGTCTCGCAGAGCCGGCACGAGCCGTTGATGAACGCGAGGGCGAACGGGTTGCCCGCGTTAAAAGCGGTCCGTTCCAGTTCGAGCATCATGGGGGCAAACGACCCGGTGCCGTTGAAATGATCCTTCCAGAACTTTGTGGCCTGCTCTTTTTTGTCTGCCGGAGCGTCCGGATCGAGCCAGTACTTGTAGATCGAGCAGATCACATCGGGCTTTGCTTCTGCCGGTGAGATGAATTTCACGAGCAGGGCGTACCGGTACTCGGCAAGGATCTTCCGGAACTCATCCGGGGTCGGGACGTACGGCGGGCAAGTGAGTTTCTTCCCATAGCCGATGCAGCCGGCCCGGCACTTTAAGGTCACGCGGTTTTCAATAATCACATCAGATATGGGGATCACTTTTGCTTCCTTTGCCCCGAGTTCTCCTGCCTTTTTTACGAGAAATCCGAAATTACCGGTATCATCTTTTCCTTTACTCATCTTTGTCACCTGAATCTCTGGAATGAATACTGCTGACATACAAATGCCTCCTCTCCCGGGTCAGCACGTATGATGACACAGTCCTGTGCTCCCAGGTCGGGTCTGCCGGGAGATGCTGGCCGTGTCCTGGTGTGTACCCAGACCCTGACGGGCAATCCGGGATTTTTCGGTGTCGGGCATTTTTACATCTCCTGTTTTGTCACAGTCCCTGATCTCAAATAACATACTCATTAGAATGTATAAATACTGTGTGGTTTGTATTTCGTCCCTATGCAATGTTTTTTTATGGGTGCGTGGTGAAGTGAATACGAAGAGCAATGCCGAAGGTTGTCCCCGAATACAAGGAGGATGCGAAGCGCCGCATCGTCGAGGCTGCGATGGACGTGATTGCCGAACGCGGCTGCGATGGTATGACCATCGATGACGTTGCAAAAAAAATCGGGGTGACCAAAGGCGCGGTCTACTGGTACTTTGCGAGCAAGGAAGATCTCATCACTGCGGTTTTAAATGCCATCCAGGTAGAGATCCGGCAGGTCACCTACGAATCGTTTTACAATAAACCAACAGAAGAGATCCTGGCAGGGATTTTTGACCGTTTTGCCATTGCCGATGCAAAGAAGCGGGCAGTTTTTTTTGGGATGTTTGCACTTGCAAACAGGAATTCCGAAGTGCGGCATGCAACCAGGGAATATTACGATGGCCTTGTCGCAACGTTCGAAGACGTGATCATCCGGGAGAAGAAACTGAATTTTATCCAGACCCAGGCCGACCCGCACCACCTTGCACTGATGCTTGCCGCCCTATACTCGGGGCTCCAGAATTATGACATGGTCTGGCTGCACCAGAACGAGATCTCGGACCTCTGGAAGGAAGGCGTCCGGATCCTTTTAAAATCCACCTATTCCGGGACATACGGCGAGAAAATGCCGTAAGGGTGCAGCTGGATGCCACTACCGGCAGGCCAGTACGTACTCATCCGTCCCAGTACCATGTCCGGGATGAAGTGGTATTCCGGACCAGCGACCCCGTCATCCACCAGCGGTCATCCTGTCACGGGCAGTGGCAGAGGCCATCATCAGGTGTTGCAGTCCGGGTAACGGTCACCGACACAAAAGGCTCCATGGGGCAGTTGCAGATAATCTTTGGTTGTGGTATCGTGGGGACCGTACTTTCGTTACCCTCGCCGGGGGTTACGGTGGGACTGATGAGTGGTGTTGCCGGTGGCGGTACAGCCTTTGGCCCGGGAGCGCTCACGCAGGCGCTCGCCAGAAGGGTGATCAGGACAAGGACAGCGAACAGCGACGCTGCCATGAGCGGTGTTTTATTCATGGGCATATGCATGAGATTGCATGAAACGGGCAATAATGATTGCTTTAATTACGAAAATATTCGCAGTTATCACATTGTGCAGGGAAGTGCCCGGGTTTTGGGGAACCGATATTCAAAAAAAGTGTATCAATCCGTCTGTGCACGCTCAAGGTAGAACACATCAGTTGCATAGTTGTGAATGGTGCCGCTTGTTGTGGCATTGTCGACATCTGCCTGCTCGTAACTGCTGACAAGATGCTCTGGGAGTGTCCCGTACTGCGGGACGAGTGTGTAATCCCGAACAATGCTCGGAGCGCCGGAGGTCCCTGCGAAACTCACCTTGACAAGGTAATGCGTATCACTCAGTTTCGTCCAGGTGCCCGAGCCATTAATCGGCGCAACCGGGATCGCCAGGTTTCCGGATGTCGACACGATATTCCCCTGATTGTAGATAACATCACCAGTTGGATAAAACTGGAATTCGTACCCGGTGACACCATCGGCGTACTGCCGGATCCACCGGTGGAGGATCGGATCGGGCGCTGCCGTGGTCGCGGTAGTTGCAACAATCGTTGTCGGGGCTGCGGTCAGCGGCTGATCCGAGCACGCCATTTTCTCTGGGTCCCAATAACAATGCGTGGCAGTCGGGGTAACGGTCACCGTGACATAGATGATCTGGGGGGTTGGCGTGGCTGATGTATCCGAAGACCCCGAATTCGTGCACCCGGCCGCGAGGATCGTCACGACACAGACAATCAGGAGCGCGAAAATAATGGATTTCTTCATATCACCCTGATTCTATTGGGACACGATAATTATTGCTGTTTGATCTTCGGGATATCGCATTCCTGCGGCCCGTCGCTCTCCCGGTGAATAGTTAGGCACCCGGCCCGGGGGGTCGGATCGTCGGATTGCGTGAAGGCGTCGCTCCCGGACGCGTGTACTGTCCCTGTGTTTCATTCTAACCCCGGGGTTTGACGAATGCACCCCGGCATTCAAACCACAAACCCCGGCAATTTTTCCATTATATAACCAGCCACCGCAAACATCCATTTTGCAGAAAGCACCGTAAGGAGAGAATGAAACGATGACTGAAATGGAAGAAGTTGTACACCAGATTGAAGCCGTCCTTGATGATGATGAGTATCCCGCGACTCTGGATGAACTCCTTGCTATGAGAAGGATCCTCGCAGAGATCACCGCGTATTGCACGGACGCAAAGGACGCCTGCCCGCAGCTGCCCGGTACAGCCGCAGCTGTGAAACACCGATTTTTTCCTGATGTGGTCTTTAACAGCCTGCGGGACTATGAGAAGCGCCGCCATGCACCCGGCATGTTCCGGCAGGCTGCCGGCACGTCCTGCATGACCATGTGATGGCGGGACGCACCCCCGGGGATGTAACCCGGGTCTTTTCGGGGGACTCCCCCAATGAACTCTCATGGGAACCGGGGATAAAACCCGGGAGCCGGGTAAGTCCTTTATAGTTGGGAGAGTATCCGGAACCGGCATTTCATGACGCTCGCCGGTTTTGTACATGAGCACCCGTACCGCAGTTCTTTCGGGTTCCTGCTCGTCGTCACAGTCGTGGTTCTTATCGTGGGCCTGCTCAATGAACGGTTCCTCATGGGGAGCCTCGTACAGGTCGCCGTCGTCGATCTTCTCCTTGCCATCATCGGGATCTTCCTCTTAACACGCCTTAACTGGTGGGGAACTGCAGGGTACACGGCGGGCATCCGGCTCTCACACGTTCCCCTGTTTATCCTCCCCGTTACAGTCGGCCTTGTATCGCTCGGCCAGGGAATCCGGGTGACCGCTCCCCTTGTCATCCTCGCATTCGCTGCCCTGACGCTTCTTGTCGGCTTTGCGGAAGAGACCTTTTTCCGCGGCCTGATACTGACCTCGCTTCTCCCGGCAGGGACGATA
This sequence comes from Methanoregula sp., assembly GCF_049690535.1. GTDB lineage: Archaea > Halobacteriota > Methanomicrobia > Methanomicrobiales > Methanospirillaceae > Methanoregula. The sequence goes on from NZ_JBAVMX010000111.1 coordinate 151,071, forward strand.
CGTGCAGTCGCCTTGAGTTCCTTTTTCTTTGCGGCACCGCACCTTCTCAATGTCATCGGCGGCACCTGGGACCCGGCCTTTACCATCGTTGACAGTATCGCTGCATTCGGCCTCGGTGTCACATTTGCCGCGATCCGGTTGCGGACAGGGAGCATCTGGCCCCTTGTCGGCATTCACGCCCTCTTTGATTTTACGTCGCTTGTTGCCCTCGGGGGAGTCGAAGTGCCGGCGCAGTCACCCCAGACCCTGCTCGCGTCAGTTGTTGTCGGCATCGTCTTTGTACTCTATGGCCTGTTCCTGCTCCGAAACGATTTGAGCAGCGGGACGCCGGCTGCGAATGCCTGAAGCACGCCAGTACAAAACGGTTCCGTTGCACAGGTGGCCGGTATAAAATTTTACCAGGGCCGCGGGGGTTCCCGGTTAACAACGCACCAGTACCCCCTGACGTGAGACTGCTTTTAAGTAAGAATTAAGAATTATTCGGGTGTCCCGGGTAACAGGGAATAGGTTACCTGCCTAAGGGGAGTTTATCCATAAGATTTACCGATACATATACAAACTATAGTAAGATGGAGGGATTCCCGTTATGGTAAACTGCAAAAAAATCCCGTACCTGATCACCAATATCGCAGAACAAAATAAGAATGTACTAGGCACTTGGTGGTGAACGCCGTGGAACTCTTTGACAATCCAAAACACAGGACCTATTTTATCATTGCACTCCTCGTCATCTCATCCGTATTCATGTTCTGGATCCGGATCATTCCGTTGCAGAACCTCGGGAGTGGCGATGTATTCAGCCTCGTGCAGCCCGATGATCCGGTCTATGCCCTTCGCCAGATCGATCTGACACTGGCAAATTTCCCCAACTACGCATGGTTTGATCCGATGACCCAGTACCCCGTGGGTTCAACGGTGTACTGGGGACCGCTCCTGACATATCTCTGTTCCATAGCGGCAATCCTGGTCCATGCAACAACGCCATCTGCGATTATAACCGTGGCCCTTTTTATCCCGGTCCTCGAAGCGGTCGCGATGGTTCCGGTTATGTACTGGCTGGGCAAAACGGTCGCCGACTGGAAGACCGGCCTGTTTGCTGCATTCATGATAGCCACGGTATCAGGACAGTTCTTCTTCCGTTCCATGTACGGATCCCTGTACCATCATATCGGTGAAACCCTGTTCAGTACGCTCTTCTGCCTCCTCTATCTCTATACCTTAATCAGGGCAAAGAAGACCAAAATCGTGCTTTCTGACCTCTCGACGTATAAGGAAATTCTCTTTTTTGCCATCCTTACAGGTATTGCATTCTTTGCAGGTGTGCTCAACATTGAGACCATCATCGTCTTTGCCCTCATTGCTGCGGTCTTCACCTTTGTCCAAGCCGTGGTCAATCACCACCGGTCCATCTCGAACCTGTATCTCGCCCTTGTCAACACGGTTGTTTTTGGAGTGGTCATACTTGGATTGATCCTGTTTGGCTTCAAGGCTCAGGGGCTGGGTCTCGCTGTTTATAGCGCGGGGCCGGTCATTTCGTACGGCCTTCTCATTGCAGCCACCATCTTTCTCTGGCTCTGGTCAGACTACCTCAACGGCAGGAAAAAATACTATTACATTGCATCACTCGCGGCTGTCGCCGTCCTGTTTTCAGCGGCACTTGCACTCCTGTTTCCCGCATTGTTCTTGGATTTCACGAACGGCCTTGCAGGATTTTTTGGTCAGGCACCCATTATCACCACCGTTTCAGAAGATATCCCCTGGAGCCTCGCCCGGGCATGGTCGACGTTCAACTACGGGCTCATCCTTGCAGCCGGTGGTATCCTGATCCTGCTCTGGCAGACCTATAAAAAAGAAGAGCAGGGCGAGGTTTTTGTCCTCATCTGGTCTGTTGTCATGCTGATCTGTACCGTGCAGCGGATCAAGTACGAGTATTATTTTGCCGCTAATGTTGCCCTTCTCGCAGCCCTGTGCCTCGGCAGTGCATGGGAACTTGGAGCGGGACCGGTAATAAATGGACTGCGATCCTGGTTCGGGAAAAGTCAGCCGGGAGAGAGAACACGCGAAGCAATAGGCGGCCCGGTAAAACAGGAAAAACAAAAAAAAGGCGGCAAGGCTGCAAAAGCAAAGAAGGACCCGCACGTACAAAGCGACGTACCATCGATAGTAATTTTCTTTGCCGCGGTCATACTTGCGGCACTCTTTATCATCACTTCAGTCATGGCAAATTATGCCATGTCTTCAAATGATACGGGTGCGATGAATCCGGATTGGCGAGAGGCGCTTGGATGGATAGCCAATAATACTCCGGACCCCGGGGTGAATTATTATGAGATCTATAATCCGCAGACGTTTACGTACCCAAGCGGGTCATACGGGGTGATGTCGTGGTGGGATTACGGTCACCTGATCACATATATTGCCCACCGGATACCCAATGCGAACCCGTTCCAGGCAGGTGTGACCGGTCCGGATGGGGCTGCCGCGTATTTCATGGAAACAAACGAATCAGCTGCCAACACGATCCTGGATCACGACGGGACCCGGTACGTGGTTACCGATGTCGAGATGGATACCGGAAAATTCTGGGCAATGGCGACATGGTACAGCCTGACAAATGCAAGCGCAACTCCCGGATCCTACCAACTGGCGCTGCTTATGCCAGATCCATCAGATCCCAGCGAATACCAGTCAGTGGAGCTGAATGAGCCGCTGTATTACCGCACGATGATCTCACGGCTCCACAACTTTGATGGCTCGATGGCCACTCCGGATTCTGCATATTACGTTGAATATTCGGACCCGTCGGTTACCCGGACATCGCTCCCGGTCATGACCAATGCAAAGACCATGAATGCATCCGATGCGATAAGCGCTGCCGTACAATACAACGGGCAGGCACAGCCCGGATATCATGCTGCTGCGCTCAGCGTGCAGCTTTCATCACCGATCACCGTTATTCCGGCGCTGCAGCACTACCGCCTCGTCCACGAGTCGCCCACGACTGAGTTCAGCACCAATACAACGGATATAAAATACGTGAAGGTCTTCGAGTATGTCAAAGGCGCTAGGATCAAAGGATCCGGTATCATCGAAGTTCCGCTGGTTACAAACACCGGCAGGAACTTCACGTACCGTCAGGAGAGCATAAACGGGGAATTTGTCGTACCATATTCGACGACCGGCACCACGACCGATGTAAGGGCTAACGGGCTCTACCGGATCGAAGGCACGAGTACTACCTTTGACGTGCCGGAATCAGCGGTCGAACAGGGTCTGACCATTACCTGATCTTTTTTTGCATCGAACGTCCCGTTCCCGCTCAAGGGTTAATCCATATCCTTGCGATCCTGTCGGAATCCATAGAGTATATGATTTATTTTTCCGATTCGTTTTTTACAATGCATATTTAAATATATAATATTTACTAACTATATTTAAATTATTATAAATACTTTATTTAAAAGCCACTGAAAATATTTTTATCTTGAGGAATTATAATCTCAATTACAAAAATAAATCTGCTGTTGTTACTATGGAAAAACAAATCCCGGAATTCCGGGAAGAAAGCAAAGAAGAGAATCGTATATCTTCCACGGTAATGTATTCAGCCGACGATGTGGAGCAGATCAAGAAAGAGTACGACGCCAAACTGTCAGCACTTGAGTCCAGGATCAATGTGATGGATAAACTGTCAGCACTTGAATCCAAGATTCAGGTAATAGAGACTGCGGTCCTTCCCAAATCCTCTGCGGGACGACATTTTCATGCACCCAAACCGCGTCCCCTAGACTCCTCACTTGAGAGCGCTACCCCCCGGCAGCTGCTCGAACTGTTCGGGGCCTCCCTTAAAAAAGGGCCCAGAAAACCGGATTTCCGCACACTTACCGTTGCCTGGGGCGTATTATTCTCTTCCTTGTTTTTATCCACCATGGAGGTTCAGAGCGAGCTCCATAGTAAGATCAGCCCGGAGAACCAGGCGATGCTCCGTGAATTTGTCAAAGCCGATTGTGCACGGGGAGGCAGGTTCGTTTTTAATGTGATAAAAAAAGGAGGGCACATTGACAGGTCTGCACTCATCATGATCGCGGACCTTCAGGACCTGGCGGGAATTACGCAGGACGGCGTGCCTGCGATTCACCTGCTCACCAGGGCCTGCGACAAAAACATACGTCCCTGCCTTATCGAGAGGGCAGGGAAACAACTGCTCTCCAGTGTATTTGACCGCGACGGATTGCCCGTCTTTTTTGTTATCCTTGGTCTGGCCAATCTCAGCATATTTGACATTGATGCGATAGAGAGGGTGTTCTCAAAGGATGATCTCCGGGAGATCATGGTCCAAAACAGGACAGGAAGAAACGGTCTCGAGGCATTTACCGAGATCGCGACACGGATGCGGGAGCACCTGAATCTCCAGCACAAAATGTTTGCCACCTCTCGTCCCGAAGTAACTGCCACCAGTGAGGATGTTTGCGAACCATCGGAAAATATCCTTATCCCGGATGAGAATGGCGAAGGTATGCCGGTAGATAAGAAGACCGGGTGTTCGGAGGAACCGGGTGACGACAGCAAATCTGTTGTCCGTCAAAAAGACGCGTCATCACCGACAGCCTCCGGGGATATCAGGAATAAAAACATAAAAATCCTCATTGTCGATGACATTGAGATCATCCGGGACCTGTTACTCCAGCAGCTCAACGATCTCGGGTATGAGAACTGCATCCTGGCAAAATCCGGCGATGAAGCAGTGAAGATTGCCGAGGAAGCCAGACCCTATCTCATATTCATGGACATTACCATGCCGGGAAAACTGGACGGGATTGCTGCGGCACGCGAAATAAAGAAACGCTTGGATACAAGGATTATTTTTCTTACCGGTGGCTGCAACAAAGATACTCTTGATCAGGCTAGGGATCTAGATCCGGATGGATATATCCTCAAACCATTCTCTGAAACAAAACTCCGCGTTGCATTAAAATTATTGAATTGAGGATTTTTGACCGGATGCATTCCCGGCTGCCGGGTCACCACCCTTTCATCACGGTGGTCTCACCCCCTTCTATTATCTGGTACTGGGTGTATCAGTGTACTGATACACTATGTTTGAGGACATCATTGGCTGGATCATCCTTGCCGTCATCATCATTATCGTCATCTACCTCATCCTTCGGACCATCGGGATCTACAACCGGTTCTATACCCTGAAAAATTCGTCGGAAGCGACGCTCGGGCAGATACGGGTCGCGATGAAAAAGCGGCTGGACATGATCGACCAGCTCCTCGGTGCGGTCAAGAGTTATGCAAAATTCGAGCAGGACACTTTTACAAAAGTCACTGCCATGCGGGCCGCAGTTGCAACCGCCGGGCCCGGGGACCTCGACAAGGTCGAGGAACAGTCTCGTTCGATCTTCGGGCGCCTGCTTGCCGTTGCCGAGAACTACCCGGACCTCAAGACGTCCCAGACAGTCACAGAGCTCATGGGTTCAGTCAAAAGCCTCGAAGAAGAGATCGGTCGGCAGCGCTATACCTACAACAACATCTCGCAGCAGTTCAACACGATGATGGACACGATCCCGTCAAACTTTGTCGGGAGCATCGCCCATCTCAAAAAACTTGAGTACCTGCAGTTCGAAGATGCCATTGCGACTCCCCCGAAGATCGAGTTCTAAAGGAGAGAAAACACCGTGGGCGAAACAAAACAGCTGGCAGCGCTTGTCATTGCGACGCTTGTCATCGGGATTGTCGGGCTCGTTCTCGTTGCCCTCATCCCTCCCCTTTTTGAGGGCGACCTTGTCGTCAATTCCTACCAGGCGACCCTGTACCAGAACGGTACGCTCCATGAGCAGTATACCTATAACGTAGAGAATTCCGGGGAGTACCGGATGCTGTACCGGAGCTGGGAAGCGCCGCTCGAGTTTACCAGTGTGAATAGTTCCTCCATCCAACTGGTCTCGATCGATGCACCGGCGGGTACCGTGGGGTATGCAAAAGATGATTCGGGCAATGTGTTCGTCACGGGCCCGTCGTCCTCCGGTTCTTTGAAATCCCAGGTCGGCTCTCTTGCCGATACCGATGAGATCGGGATCTTTGACCCGTCATATTTTGCCGCGGGGACGTATACGGTGGGATACACGTACGTGGTCCACCCCCCGGTTGAATCTGATGGAACAAACGACCACCTCAACCTGATGCTTGCCGGCGCAAGCCACATCCCGTACCATTCGGTCGAGATCACGGTCCCTGCCGATAATGTGGAGCAGCTCTATGCCTATCCCCCGATGCTTGATACGGTAAAGTCCGGTGATACCTATGTTATTACCGGGAGTGCCGCCGCAAACGAGAACGTCGCGGTGGAGGTCCTGACCACATCCGGCGGCCTTAGCCAAGTCCCGGGCTTCAGGCACGAGGTTCCAGGCCTTGCGGGAAGCACCGCGTGGGGAAATTTCTGGTACAACCTGCCGTACTCGGTCGCATGGTTCCTCAACGACCTCGCAAAAGTGGCGGTGCTGCTCGTGCCGTTCCTGTTCATCGTCATCTACAACCGGTACGGGCGGGAGAAGCAGTTCACCGTCCCTGCGTATCTCAGCACGGTTCCGAACCCGACCCTCAAGCCATGGCAGGTGAACCTGCTTTTCAAGGACGCTGCACTCGAATTTGACCAGGACGGGTTCTATGCGACCCTGCTCGACCTGCACCGGAAAAAACTGATCGCGATGACAGAGAAAACAGGAGGAGAGGGTATCGAGATCCGGATCCTCTCACCTGCCACCACCGATCCCTATGAACAGCGGGTCATTGCCTTTATCCAGCAGCTCTCCGAGAATGGTGTGCTGGATACCGGGAAGATCGGCGAACTGGCACGGAGCGCACAGATACAGTATGCGGCAGAAGAAAAGGCCGTACGGTTCCAGCGCATGCTCACGGACATCACCACTCGTGCGGATGCAGCGCTCCCCGTGAAGTACATCGTGGACGGGAGCGAACACGTCATCCCGCTCTTGTTCGTCTGCCTTGCTGCCTTCGGGATCACCGTGATCATTGCCCTTGTAGCATCCATGCAGGCCGCCATTTTATACCCGGCAGCCGTGCTCTGGGGGCTTGTCGTTCTGCAGGCAGGTATCGCGTTTCTCGTGGTCCCGCCCACGCTGTTTGGCCACTGGAAAGATGATCATTTCAAGGAAAAACTCGAATGGGACGCGTTTTCCCACTTCCTTTCCGACATGGCCATGATCCAGAAATACGCGCCCGAAGACCTCTCCATGTGGGGCGACTGGCTGGTCTACGGCACCGCCCTTGGTGTCGGGAAAAATGTTGAACATGCCATGAAATCGCTCAATATCCATATCGCCGACACGGGCGTACCGATCGGGGCTGTCGCGATGGGCTCTGCATTTATTCCCCTCATGATGTTCATGCCGCCAAGTCGCTCCGGCGGCGGGTTTGCCGGTGGCGGTGGCTTTGGGGGAAGAGGCGGGGGAGGCTTTGGAGGCGGCGGCGGGTTCGGCGGCGGCGGGGCCCACGGAAGGTAGAGCAGCCTGGTGCCCAGGGGAACAAAAACACATTTTCCGGCTGCCAAGAGCGGTATCTGGGGCCGCTGTACTTTTTTTTGTAAATGCCGTAAAATCTGAAATCCTAGAAAAGTCTCCTGCCGGGAATGGATTTATAAGCTACGCAATATACAACCTACTAAAAAGGAGATAGTAGTATGGATCTTTTGACGGTAGTTGTCGGGATTGTCCAGTTGATCATCGCGGTCATCTTTGCGGTGGTGGCACTGTATATCGGGTTCTCTGTCTTTGGCAAGGTCACCAGAGAAGTTGCTGAGCAGAAG
>NZ_JBAVMX010000112.1:0-5172 GCF_049690535.1 Methanoregula sp.
TCTGCGGCTTTCGTGTAGATACCGCCGCCGAGCTGGGCGAAGAGTGCAACGAATGAGGCACCAAAGCCGAACCCGATGATGACGAAGGGGGTGGTCTGCGGGTTTGCCCCGAGTGCGATGTACGTCAGGGAGACCCCGAGGAGTGACATCGAGGTGATGATCAGGCCGGAGATGGCTCCGCCACGGAACGAGAAGTCAAGTGCTTTCCCGTCGCTGTGCTGCGCTGCAGCTGCCGTGCGGATGTTAGTCCTGACGGCAATGGACATTGCGACGACACCGGCAACTGCACTGCACGTGGCACCGACGATATACGCAAATGCCGTGTACACGGCAAGCGACTGCTGTCCGGTGAAGTAATAGACGGCAAAGATCACGATGGCAAGCACGATGGCAATAATCGCGATAGTCGAGTACTGGCGCTTGATGAATGCTTCCGCACCCACCTTGATCGCATCGGAGACCTCGCGCATCTTGGGCGTCCCCTCATCCTGTGAGAGGAGATTACGCGCCAGAAGTGCGGCGAGGGCCAGTGCGATAACACATATCACAATGACAACGAGTAATGCTGTTTCGATCATTCCATGACCTCCCTGTGGTGCTATAGTTCCCCTGAGTACAGGGCCGGCTCTCTCTCATGACGTAAAACGCACGTTGACAGAACAGCCGGTTGTACCGTGAACCATACCACATCAGGTTTGACAACTGATACGGGAAGTACCCTGCCCGTTTTGATGCACCCACGAGAATAGCGCCATGACACCGGGAAACCCCGCCACGCCGGCCACCTATCCTCAGGACAGTACTAGTGCATTTTTGTTACATTAAACTTTTATCATCTCTCCGGGGTATCCCCGGGATCTGCCGGGTGCCGGCCCCGTTTTTTGTGAATCGGGGCAGGCATGGGGCGGTTTTTTGGTATTTTTTCGCCCCTCACCCGCATTTTTTATAAAAAAACGGCCGGACCCGGGGAAAAATGACGGAATAATCCTCCGGCGGGCCGGGATTTGCGTTCAATTCAATATGATTAATAATGAAAGATACGAATAGTTTCTCAGGGTGGATGTAGCGTGCAATTATTACTCTTTCTCATCCTGTTTCCGCTGATCACGGCGCTCTTTATGCTTGCGGTTCGCCGGGATACTGAGCGGAACTGGATTGTAAAAATCTCCGCACTGCTGATCGGTGCAGTGACCGTCCTGCTTCTGGTAACCCAGTTTGACAAGGGGACCCTTTACTTCGGGTTCAACGCAGAACCTGTCAACCTGCTCATGTTTGTCCTCGAGATGGGGATCTCGCTTCTGATCCTCTGGTTCGCGGTGAGGTACCGCAATTACCTGGTCATCGCCCTCACGCTTGTCGAGACTGCGCTGATCCTCTGGTTCGAGGCTGCTGCGACTCCCGCGGTGGCGGTGAAATCTCCCCTCTTTATCGACCAGTTCTCGATCATCATGGCCCTTATCGTGGGCATCATCGGGAGCCTGATCTGCGTGTATTCCCTCGGGTACATGCGGCATTTCTACCTGAACCACACGGGGATTCCCAACCGGACCAATACGTTTTTTCTGATCATTTTTGTCTTCATCTCCGCGATGTTCGGGCTGGTCTTTGCGAACAGCCTCATCTGGGTTTTTTTCTTCTGGGAAGTGACCACGCTCTGTTCGTTCCTCCTCATCGGGTTCACCAAGACCGAGGAGGCGACCAAGAACGCGTTCACCGCCCTGTGGATGAACCTTCTGGGTGGCATCGCATTTGCTGCGGCGATCGTCTACCTGACCTACCAGCCGGCCGGTATGCTCGGTCTTGACCAGGTCCTTGTCTCCGGAAAAGCGCTCATCCTCATACCGGCGGCTCTGATTGGTTTTGCCGGTCTCACGAAAGCCGCCCAGATGCCGTTTTCCTCGTGGCTTGTCGGCGCGATGGTGGCCCCGACACCGGTCTCTGCCCTGCTGCACTCCAGCACGATGGTAAAAGCCGGTGTCTACATCCTTGTCCGGTTCGCGCCGGTCTTCCAGGGAACCGTTGTCGGGTATACCCTCGCGTTTGTCGGGGCGTTTACCTTCATTATTGCTTCGGGGATTGCCATCTCCCAGACAAATGCGAAACGGGTACTCGCTTACTCTACGATCGCAAACCTCGGGCTTATCGTTGCCTGTGCGGGGATCGGGACAGCCGAGGCTATATGGGCAGCGATCCTCCTGATCATCTTCCACGCGATCTCAAAGTCGCTCATGTTCCTCTCTGTGGGCACGGTCGAGCACCGGATCAAGAGCAGGGAGATCGAGGACATGAACGGCCTCATCGTCAGGATGCCCCGGATCGCCGCCATGATGGTGATCGGGATCGCCGGCATGTTCCTTGCGCCGTTTGGTATGCTGATCTCCAAGTGGGCGGCAATCCAGGCCTTCATCGATGCACCATTCGGCCTCGTCTTTGTCGTGATCCTGATCTTTGGGAGCGCCCTCACCCTCTTTTTCTGGGCGAAATGGATGGGAAAACTGCTCGTGATCACGCCGGATGCTGAGAATGTCGAGGGCCTCGTGGACAAAAACGAGTGGATAGCGCTCGTCTCGCTTGCCGGGCTTACCGCCGCCACCTGCTTTATCTTCCCCATCATCTCCAGCATACTCATCGAGCCGTTCCTGCTCGCGAACTACGGCAGCGTGGCCATGCTCTCGCAGGACAACATCATCATCATGGTCATGATGCTGTTTTTGATCGTCCTCTTGCCCCTGAGTATCCTCCTTCCCCACCGGAAACACCGGACCCTGCCGCCCTACATGGGCGGGGTGCCGGCAACTCCCGACATGCATTTCCAGAATGCGCTGGGGGCACGCACCGAGATGAAACTGGCCAATTACTATATCAGCCCGTGGTTCGGTGAGGTCAGGCTTGCCCGGGCCGGCGTCTGTCTCTGCTCGGTCTTTATCGTGATCATGTTTGCCGCGGCGCTCGTCGGCGGAGGGATCCTATGATCTCCCTAACCGGGGCCGTGGTGTTCATCCTGCTCGCGCCGGTCATCGGCGGCCTTATCGCCGGTATCGACCGCAAGATCACCGCCCATATGCAGGGCCGGGTCGGCCCCTCGATCCTCCAGCCGTTCTACGATGTGGGGAAACTCTTCGAGAAAGAGGACGCCGTAGTCAACGAGACGCAGCGCTTCTACGTGCTCAGTTACTTTATCTTCGCCATCTTCACGGGAGCGCTCTTCTTTGCGGGCGGGAACCTCCTTCTCGTGATCTTTGCGCTCACGCTTGCGGAGGTCTTTTTGGTCCTCGGGGCCTACGCGGCAAACTCCCCGTACAGCCATATCGGTGCGGAACGGGAACTGATCCAGATCATGGCCTACGAGCCGATGTTTCTCCTTGCCGCAGTCGGGATGTACGTGGTCACAAAGTCATTCAACATGAGCGATATCGCCGGCTTTCCGGGGCTGATCGTTCTCCTGCTCCCGGGCGTTTTCCTGGGCTTTATCTACGTCCTGACGATCAAGCTGCGCAAGTCGCCCTTTGATATCTCGACCTCGCACCACGCCCACCAGGAGATCGTCAAGGGGGTCATGACCGAGTTCTCGGGCCCGGCGCTCGGATTCATCGAGGTTACCCACTGGTACGAAGTGGTCTTCCTCTTAGGCTTCGTGTACCTGTTCTTTGCAGCAAGCCCGGTCCTTGGTATCATCGCTATCATCATCGTCTACCTGCTCGAACTAGCCATAGACAACACCAACGCAAGGGTGAAGTGGCAGCTTGCCGTGAAGAGCTCATGGGCGGTCGCCCTCATTCTTGGCGCACTCAATATCGCGGCCTTATACTTCATCGGGAGGGTCTGAACATGACGTACCTGAAAAAATCCCCCTGGATCATCCACTACGACGCATCGAGCTGCAACGGCTGCGATATCGAGATCCTTGCCTGCCTGACGCCCATGTACGATGTGGAGCGCTTCGGGATCATCAACACCGGCAACCCCAAGCACGCGGATATCTTTGTCGTAACGGGCTCGGTGAACGAGCAGAACAAGTACGTGATCAAAAACATCTACGACCAGATGCCGGACCCAAAAGTGGTCGTGGCGATTGGCATTTGCGCCACATCAGGAGGCGTCTTCCGGGAGTGCTACAACGTGTCCGGCGGGATCGATATGGTCATCCCGGTCGATGTCTACGTGCCCGGCTGTGCAGCCCGCCCTGAGTCCATCATCGACGGGATCGTGGCGGCTCTTGGCATCCTTGAGGGGAAGCGATCCGCGATGGTCACCGGTGCCCCGCAGGAGCACCCGGCCCCGGTTGCGGCTGCCGAAAAACCCGCAGGGGGTGCGTGAATGACCCTCGATCAGCAGACCACTATCCCGATCGGCATCGACGAACTGGTTGCCCGTACGGCACAGCAGAAAAAGGACGGCTGCCGGCTCGTCCAGATCGGGTGCACGCAGGTCGGCGACGACTTCGAGATAAACTACGTCTTCGATAAGGACTTCGTGCTCACCAACCTGCGCATCACCGTAAAGCAGGACGCGGTCGTCCCGAGCGTGAGCAGCGTCTACTTCGGGGCGTTTGTCTACGAGAACGAGATCCACGACCTGTACGGCATCACGGTTGCCGGGATAAACATCGACTTTAAGGGGCACTTCTACCGGACGACGGTCAAAAATCCGTTCACCGTTACGATCACCAAGGAGGACACCTCATGTCAAAACAAATAACCGTCCCGTTCGGGCCCCAGCACCCGGTGCTGCCGGAACCGATCCACCTCGACCTCGTGCTGGAGGATGAGCGGGTCGTGGACGTGATCCCCTCGATCGGGTACGTCCACCGGGGCCTCGAAAAACTCGTGGAGAAACGGGAATACCCCGAGTACATTTACGTCGCGGAACGCATCTGCGGGATCTGCAGCTACGTCCACAGCAACACGTACGCGGAATGTATCGAGCATATCATGAAGATCGAGGTGCCCGAACGTGCGCAGTACCTCAGGACCATCTGGTCGGAATACTCTAGAATGCACTCCCACCTCCTCTGGCTCGGGCTTTTTGCCGACGGGATGGGCTTTGAGAGCGTCTTTATGAACGCGTGGAAACTCCGGGAGCACATCCTCGACGACATGGAAGCGACCACGGGCGGCCGGGTGATCCAGGGAGTCTGCAAGGTCGGGGGTGTGAGGAAGGATATAACGCCCG
>NZ_JBAVMX010000113.1:0-5440 GCF_049690535.1 Methanoregula sp.
GCGTTGGGATTAACGGGGGGCTGTATGAGATCTTCACGAAAACCGGGCAGCTCCTTTACATCGCAGATTATCACCAATGGAATGCCGTTTGGCCGGATAATGCCTATGCTGCTGAAGTAATAGGAACGGCGAGCGACGGGCAGGAGATCATATCGGGCCCGGTCCCACTGCAGCCAGCGCCAGCTTATTATGTGCATCATCAAGGCACACAGGATGGTCTTGTTCGGGGGTTGGATAAAGTTATGAGTGTGCGGTACGGGCGATGGCCGGAATAAAAGTTATATAACTATTTTGATGGGTCTGAATTTTTGAAGGGGTTGCTGATGTGCAACCCTTCTCGCGGGCGCGGGGATAGAAAGTGAGTCCATAAGTGCCTCGCCTTCCCCCCAAAAAAATAACTATATAACTTATTTTCTAATCGCGCTGCACTTGACCGCAGGCATCACAGATACTAAACTGTGTTCGTACCCAATGCTGCTTCCCAGATATGCGAGTCTTCACATGAGCGCGGCACATGCTCTTTCCACACATGGGGCATTTCTTATGAGTCATAAAAGAGTATACTCTTTTGAGATAAAAGAACCTTTGTATGGGCGCGGATTGCTAGGATCTAAACGTTCGTAATTTATTTTTTATACAAAAGTTGTTTCTATAATCCATTTCATTCACCACAACGATGCAGTTGCGCATCGTCCATAACTGTCAATACCTACAAACGATAGTTATCCGGTATGGCAACATCGCAGAATAAATATCTATCTTAAATACTGGCTTAAATTAGGAAAATACAAAAAAAATCAGTGGCGGAAGTATCTCACTCCGGTAAAGATCATGGCCATATTCAGCCGGTTTGCCGCTTCAATAACCTCTTTGTCGCGTATGGATCCACCGGGCTGGACAAGCGCCGTGGCGCCGGCCTTTGCTGCAACCTCAAGGGTATCCGGGAAGGGGAGGAATGCATCGGACGCGACTGCAGATCCTGCGAGCGGGGCACAGGCTTTGTCGATCGCGATCTTTGCCGAGTCGACCCGGCTCATCTGTCCGGCACCAATGCCAAGGGTACGCTTCTGGTCGGCAAAGATGATCGTGTTGCTTTTCGTGTGCTTGCAGACTTTCCAGGCAATCTTGAGCGCCTGCATCTCATCGGTGGTCGGGTCGCGGTCGGTGATCACCTGCCAGTTCTCTTTGTAAGGCGGGGTCCGCTGGACAAGGATGCCCCCGTCGATGGTGCGCACTTCATCCGCATTCACGCGCTCCGGGAGGTTGAGCACCCGCATGTTCTCTTTCTTTTTCATCGTGTCAAGGGCTTCTTTGGTAAACGAGGGAGCGACAACAACTTCGACAAAGGTGGAGTCAATCGCTTCTGCCAGTATTTTGTCGACTTCGCGGTTGAGCGACACGACAGAACCATAAGCCGATGCCGGGTCGACTTCGCGGGCGGTCAGGTAGGCATCCAGAATATCAGTACCAATCGAAACACCACAGGGGTTGTTGTGCTTGACAATCACGGCCGCAGGTTCCTCGAACTCCTGTAAAAGGGCGGTGCCAGCATTGACGTCGAGGTAATTGTTGTATGACATCTGCTTGCCCTGCAATGGTTCGGCACCGGCGATACCGATCGTGCCGTACACGGCTGCCTGCTGGTGTGGGTTCTCGCCGTACCGGAGCATCCTCCCATGGGTGAACTGGAGTGAGAGGGTGTGCGGGAACGCCATATCCATGGTGGATAGGTAATTGCTGATGGCTGCATCGTAGGCCGCAGTCCGGGCAAACGCCTTTTTTGCGAGCGTCAGCTGCTGCTCCGGGGTAAAACCGGCACCGCCGACTGTTTTAATCACCATCGGATAGTCGGAAGGGTCGACAACAACCGCGACATCCCTGAAATTCTTTGCCGCTGCCCGGATCATCGCCGGGCCGCCTACATCGATATATTCGATCAGTTTGTCGAGCGCCATCGCCTGCCCCGACATCTTCTCGAACGGGTACAGGTTCACGACAAGCAGATCGATCCGGTTGATCCCGTACTTGGCCATCACCACATCGTCGATCTGCCGTCGGCCCAGAAGACCCCCGTGGACCTTTGGGTGGAGCGTCTTTACCCTGCCGTCCATCATCTCGGGAAATCCCGTGTAACTCGATACTTCTGTAAACGGGACATTCGCTTCCGCAAGTGCCTTACCGGTCCCGCCCGAACTCATAAGGCTGTAATTGTTCCTGACCAGCGCCTGCGCCAGTTCCACGATCCCGGATTTATCCCATACCGAAAGAAGCGCCCATTTCATGGATTAGTATATGCCGATTGTGGCCAAAAAAGGTATGCAGCACCCGGCATCCGGTATCCTGACTGTTCATGGAAACTTATGATTACGGAGCGCAGGATTACCTCCTTAAAACAGGAACGACGATCCAATGATAGTGTCACTCCCCTTTTTTGCCGAGTTATAAGCCGGTTCAAAATCCTCATCACCAAAACCGCATCCGAAGATTACATTCCAAAATTCTTGAATCCCGGCAAATACAGTCGTTGGGGTTCACTTAAACTTTATATAGAACCACAATTCAATAGATACTGGAACATCGAATGGGATGAACTATGGAAGAGAACGAAACCACCCCTGTGCCTGACACCAAGGCTGCAGTGCCGGAAACACCGGTATCCCCTCCGCCCCAAACCCGCGATGAGCTCGCGGAAGAGAAGAAGCGGTACGAGGATTTGAACGACCGGTATCTCAGGCTCGCAGCGGATTTCGACAATTACCGGAAACGGACTGCCCGGGACCACGAGGCCATGGTACAACATGCAAACGAACGCTTTGCCGTGGATGTACTTGAGATCGCAGATAATCTCGAACGGGCACTTAAAAGCGATGACAGTCATCTCCGCCACGGTGTTGAACAGATCCACCAGTTGCTGTCCGGAATTCTCGTGCGGCATGGAATCACACCCATAGATGCCTTGAAAAAATCCTTTGATCCCGGAGAGCACGAGGCAGTCGCGCATATTCCTTCCGATGATGCAGAAGGAACTGTCGTCGATGTCGTATCTCCCGGATACCGTATGCACAAAAAAGTGATACGGTACGCAAAAGTCGCAGTATCGAAAGGAAAAAAATTACATAATGAAGCGACCGTTGAAAAATCCTAAAAAAATCAGAGAATAAAAAAGGACTGACCATTATGGCAAACGAGAAGATATTAGGTATCGACCTTGGGACTACCTTCTCCTGCATGTCGATCATGGAGGCGGGAAAACCCATTGTCATCCCCAACAGTGAAGGAGCACGAACAACCGCATCCGTTGTCGCATTTACAAAAGAGGGGGAGCGCCTTGTCGGCAGCCTCGCAAAACGACAGGCGGTCACAAACCCCCAGCATACGATACAGTCCATCAAGCGCAAGATGGGGACGTCGGAAAAAGTAAAAATTGACGACAAAGAGTATACCCCGCAGGAAATCTCCGCGATGATCCTCCAGAAGTTAAAGGTCGATGCAGAAGCCTACCTCGGGGAGAAGATCACAAAAGCGGTCATCACCGTCCCGGCGTACTTTAACGACGCCCAGCGGCAGGCTACAAAGGATGCCGGGAAGATCGCCGGCCTTGAAGTAATGCGTATCATCAACGAGCCGACGGCAAGCGCCCTCGCATACGGTATCGACAAAGAAGCGGATGTCACGGTCCTTGTTTATGATCTCGGTGGCGGTACGTTCGATGTCTCTATCCTGACACTCGGCGATGGTGTCTTTGAAGTAAAATCCACCGCAGGCAACAACCACCTGGGCGGAGACGACTTCGACAAGCTCATCACGGATTACCTGGTTGATGAATTCAAAAAGAAAGAGGGCATCGACCTCAAAAGCGATATCTTCGCCATGCAGCGCCTGCGCGATGCATCTGAGAACGCAAAGATCGAACTCTCCCAGCGCCAGACGACAAACATCAACCTGCCCTACATCACGACCGGTTCAACGGGTCCCAAGTTCCTCAACATCGATCTTACCCGTTCAAAACTCGAACAGCTGATCGGCGATCTCGTGGAATCCACGGTCGGACCGGTCAACCAGGCGTTAAGCGATGCAAAACTGACCGCAAAGGACATCGACCACGTACTCCTTGTCGGGGGCTCAACCCGTATCCCGCTCGTTGTGGAGACGGTGAAAAAATTGCTGGGCAAGGAACCAGACAAGGGCATTAACCCTGATGAGTGCGTGGCGCTCGGTGCTGCCATCCAGGGAGCCGTTCTGACTGGTGAGACAAAGGACATCGTGCTCCTCGATGTGACGCCGCTCACGCTCGGGATCGAGACACTGGGCGGGATTGCGACAAAACTTATCGAGCGCAACACCACGATCCCGACCCGTAAAAGTCAGATCTTCTCGACCGCGGCCGACGGCCAGACCAGCGTCGAGATCCATGTCGTGCAGGGTGAACGCGCCCTCGCAAAGGACAACTTCACGCTGGGTAAGTTCCAGCTGACCGGTATCCCACCGGCTCCCCGGGGTATCCCGCAGATCGAAGTCACCTTCGATATTGATTCAAACGGTATCATCCACGTGTCGGCAAAGGATCTTGGCACCGGTAACGAGCAGGCAATCTCCATTAAAGGAGACAAGAAGCTCTCGGACGAAGATATCAAGAAGATGATGAACGCGGCCAAGCAGTTCGAGGCCGACGACAAGAAAAAGCGGGAAGAGATCGAGGTAAGGAACCAGGCAGACACGGCAGTATTCACGGCCGAGAAGATGATAAAAGAGAGCGGCGACAAACTCGAGGCTGCCGACAAGCAGAAAGTCGAAGAGGGGATAGCAGCCGTAAAAACTGCTCTTTCCGCCGACAACCCGGACGAGATCAAGAAGGCCATGGAAACACTCACCGAATCTGTCTACGCAGCGACAACGAAGATCTACCAGAAGATGCAGGCAGAGAATGCAGCAAAGCAGTCGGGCCCGCAGCCTGACGGCAGTGCAGGAGCCGGCGCCGGCCCATCTTCTGAACCGGAACAGAAACAAGACGATAATGTCGTCAACGCAGATTACAAAGTCAAAGACGAGTGAGCATCCATGGGATCGGGCGATTACTACGATAGTTTTGCTAGCCACACATAGAATATTAATTTCAAGACCCTTTTTTTAGTAACTTTCTCAAAACCGGCCTTCTTTTCGATTGGAGCATACTTCTACCCATCGGCAGGGACTTTTGCCAAAAGAAGTGCCTTGGCGGGGCTTTATTGACGGATAATTGCGGTTACAAAACGGCACGATCCCCGGGGGACTTGCTCCCCCAGGGAGTGTAAAAAATGCAGTAACGGTGGCGAGGCAGGGGTTCATCGCGGGAAGGCACCGGCCCGCTCGCCCCCGGTTACTGTTTCGCTGGCTTGCCGGTGCAAGGGAGATGGTTCCGGAAGTCTATCCGGTTCGGGAATCTCCTGCCACAGTGCCTGCA
>NZ_JBAVMX010000114.1:0-7781 GCF_049690535.1 Methanoregula sp.
ACCCTGCAGATACCCTTGTCGGCCATGCCCCTACCTGCAGGAGGACTGGAAACATTATAGTTCCAGACGATCTACCCTGTAAAGAATATTTTACCCGCTAGAGGAAAATGCCCGGATGATCCCGGGGGCAGCCCGATTTCATGGAAAAAAACGAAACCACAGATGACGGAACAGGACCCAGAAAAGGGATCGATTACAAGTGGATCGTCCTCTCGATCACAACCATCGAGATGTTCATGGTATCCGTGAACGGGAGCATCACCCTCATCTCGCTCCCTGCGATCTTCAACGGCATCAACATCGACCCGCTCACCTCGTTCCAGTACCTCATCTGGGTACTGATGGGGTACAGCCTCGTAACTGCCACCCTCCTCCTCTCCTGTGGCCGGCTCTCGGATATGTATGGGCGGGTGAAACTTTACAATCTCGGGTTTGCCATCTTCACGCTGGGATCTATCCTGCTATTTCTTACGCCGGACAAGGGTAGCACAGGCGCCCTTGAGATTATTGTGTTCCGCCTCGTCCAGGGAGTTGGGGCCTCGTTTACCTTCTCCAACAGTGCCGCCATCCTTACCGATGCCTTTCCTCCTGATGAGCGGGGCAAGGCACTGGGGCTCAATACCATATCCTTTTTGTCCGGCCAGTTCGTGGGCCTGATCCTTGGCGGTGTCCTCGCGTTCTATAACTGGCGGTACGTGTTCCTCGTCAGCGTGCCGGTCGGTATCCTCGGCACGGTCTGGGCGTACCTCAAACTCAAAGAAACCCCGCTTCCGAAAAAGGCCCGGAAGATCGATGTCTGGGGGAATATCACCTTTGTATCAGGGCTGACGATCCTTTTGATCGGTATCACATATGCCCTGCTCCCGTACGGGAACGACCCGATGGGATGGGGCAACCCGTGGGTTCTTGCAGCGATCGGCATCGGTATCCTCCTCCTGATCGCGTTTCCTATCATCGAAAGCAGGGTCGAGGATCCGATGTTCCGGCTCAACCTTTTCAAGATCCGGGTCTTCTCGCTCGCGAATACGGCCGGGTTCCTGAGCGCCCTTGCCCGGGGCGGCATGTTTTTTATCCTGATCCTGATGCTGCAGGGTATCTGGCTGCCGCTCCACGGGTACAGCTACGAATCGACACCATTCTGGGCAGGGATATTCATGCTGCCGCTCACCGCCGGGTTTGTGATCATGGGTCCGCTCTCGGGATGGCTCTCAGACAAGTACGGTGCCCGCTGGTTTGCCACGTCCGGCCTGCTCCTGATTGCCCTTTCGTTTATCCTCCTTGCCTCACTGCCCTATAATTTCGATTACCCCATTTTTGCCGTCGCGCTCCTGATCATGGGCATCGGCAACGGCATGTTCGGATCGCCGAACATTGCATCCATCATGAACTCAGTACCCCCCGAGGACCGGGGCGTTGCTTCGGGTATGCGGTCGATGCTGCAGAACAGCGGGATGGTCATCTCCATGGCCCTGTTTTTTACTATCGTCATCGTGAGCCTGACGCAGCTGTTCCCCCCGGAACTTGCGACATCGCTGACGAGCGCCGGTGCGCCGGGGCTTGTCGCTCCCATGAGTTCTATTCCCCCGACGGGGGCGTTGTTTGCCGCGTTTTTGGGCTACAACCCGGTCCATGCCCTCCTTCTTGGCCTGCCCCAGTCTGCCGTCGCCGCCATCAGCCCGGCGACGATCACGACCCTGACCGGAACTACCTGGTTCCCGACCACGCTTGCACATGCCTTCATGCCCTCGCTCCGGCTCTCATTCTACATCGGTGCCCTGCTCTCCGTTATCGCCGCGATATTGGCCTCAATGACCGGCTCGCGGTTCGTCCACGAGGAGCAGGCAGGGCGCGGGAAAGCGGATGTGGTGCCGGAGTCTGTTGAGAACCCCCATGTGGAGGTTATCTGATACGCTCACATGGCGCCGGCTACACTGCCGGGCCAGTGCTCTGCACGGTTTCCTCTTCTGCCCGGCAGACACAGAAGCAACAGAGTGATAAAGGATCATCCCGGTACCGTCTTTTCCCGGTGCAGTAGTACCAATTCCCTCTTTTCACGATACGGATATGATCAGAGATCGGTAGGTCAGTTGGGTGCAGCGGCCTGTGTGCGATAAAAATCAGGTAGAGCGAGAGAGCGGTCACGTAGCGTTTCAGATCCGGTTGTCCGGGGGCATACGTTTCCAAGTAACGGTCCAGTGCCTCTTCACATTCCTTAACGATCCTAGAATCGAGGGGGAAATCCGGCTCCACGGAAGCCCGGTTCCGGATCTCAGTGTACGTGGCATAATTGTATTCCCCGAGGTATGCAGGTATCCCCGAAGGATCCTCCCTTTTTACCAGCCGCTCCTGCTCGATCCGGGCAATGTATCCCGAAAGCGTGTCCAGATCGCGGCGGATCCGAATGAGCAGGCCAGAAGCATACATGCCGACGCTCACGCCGGTTTCCTGCCACTTCCCTTCGTCTTTACGGGATTTTTCGATTCGCAGGGAACGCCGGCCTGGCAGAGGCCGCACCCGTAATTATCGATGTGGTACTGTTTGTGGACATAGTCTTGGGCAACCCCGAAACAGTACTCCCGGCACCGGTTCTTGTCATGTCCCTGTTCCGTGATCGCCCCTGCCGGGCACCGTTTGATGCAGAGCTTGCAGCTGCCTTTGGCATAATAGAGGCACCAGGCGTGGTGGTCTGTATAGGGCCGCAGCGTCGGGGGAATCTTGATGCGGGCAATGATCGAGCCGCACCGCATGGCCTTGCCCTTCCGGGTGATGAGGCCGTCGCAGAGGCCAAAGGTCCCAAGGCCCGAGACATAGGCAGCGTGGCGCTCGGACCAGGATGAGGCAATGCCATATTTTTCCGAGGCCGCGATCTTCCAGGCCGGGGAAAGAATCGGGGCCATGGCCGGGATGCCCCGTTCAGCCAGAATGCCGGTGAGATGGTTCATGAGTGCGATGTTGAATATGCCCCCGTAGTGTTTGGCCCGTGCCCAGCGTTCCGAGGGAAACTGCGTCTCTTTGCTGTTCTCAGCTTTGATGAGCGTGGTCTGGGGCAGGATCCAGCTGATAACGGTGAGATCCCCCGCATCTGCATCGGTGCCCGGGAACGCTGCCCGGAACAGCTCGGATGGAGTCATGAACGGTGCGCCGATATCCTGTTTGAGCTTTCCGAAGAGCGGGTCGTCCCCGGCCGAGAAACCGACCAGCGGCTCATCGGTGAGGGGTTCGTGCTCGGGATAATGCATATCGTTTTCCGGGGAAGTCTCACAGAATTCCCGGATCGCAGTCTCGATCCATGAAGCAGGATCGTTTTTGTCTTTTTTGTCCTGATGGTACGGTGTCATTGTTTCCTCCTCTTTTGGTGAATGACCGGGTCTCACATTCCCGGGGTCTGGCGGGCGGGGCAGAAATTGCAGATCGAAAAGGGGACCTCTTTTTCATGGTCCCGGATGAGGCAGTAAAACGTACCACCTCGCTCTTCCACCTTGTAGCCCCCGGGGAAGGGCATTCCCACCGGGTGGCCCGGCCGGTCGAGCACGAAGATCGTGAACGCCGATACCAGGTAATAGAAAAACCGGTGCCTTGGAGTGTAGGGAAATGGCGTCCGTTCCGCAGCCACATCCCACCGGAAGCACCCATCGGTGATCATGGCGCAGAACTTCCCGAAAGTTTCCCTGTCAGTGATGGGCCCGGTCATGGACAGAAAGGCATCGGTGCGGTGCATAAGGAGGAGGCGGTGGTATGCGCCAAGGACCTGCTCGGAGATGTACGGGTGGACCTGGTCGCGGTACGGGCGGGGCAGCCGGACCACCTCTGCGTACAGCCTCCCGCCGATGACCTGGAGGTCGGCGAGCGTGTACCGGCCGATCTCCTCTGCGAGGATCTCCCCGATCTCCCCTTTGGTTCGGGCGGCGACAAGACTCGCGGCAACCCGGTGGAATTCCTCCGCCTCTGCTCCTGGTGCCTGTCCGTGAAGGGCTGTCGCGCCCTCGTCCCTGTACGCTGTCTCCGTGGCGGATGTTACAGTCGTCATTATAATTCCCCCACATTCCTGTTCGCGGGTTCTTAGTTCCAGTATACTAATAATACCACTTTAATATTGCAGGAACCAAATGTATACCATGCACCGGAACCATT
Organism: Methanoregula sp.; assembly: GCF_049690535.1. Lineage (GTDB taxonomy): Archaea > Halobacteriota > Methanomicrobia > Methanomicrobiales > Methanospirillaceae > Methanoregula. The sequence continues at coordinate 4,132 of NZ_JBAVMX010000114.1, forward strand.
GCCCGCCCACGGTATCCCGCCCCGGGGAGCCGGCCGTCCCGTTTGTGACCTGCCCGATCCACGCGGCGGTCGGTGTTCTGGGGAAAAAGTGGACACTTCTTATCCTCCGTGATATCGCGCTGAAAAAGATCACCCGGTTCAACCAGATCCGCCGCTCCCTTCCCGGCCTTACGCCTCGCGTCCTCACCCTGCGGCTGCAGGAACTTGAAGAGGATGGGTTTATCCGGGCCCGGGTCATAAAAGAGAGCCCGCGGGTGGTGGAGTGGGAGCTCACCGAAAAAGGGAACGACACGATCCCGATCCTCATGGAATTCCTTGCCTTCGGGGCAAAGTGGAACGCCGGGGAGGTCTTTGCGGATCACCGGCCACGGACCCTAGAGGAACTCTATCCCTCCACCGTACCATCCGGCGGGTCAAAGGCAGGGGAGTCCCCGGTGGAAGGATAAGGCGGGCTGCCGGATATTTTTCACTCACCGCCAGCGTTATACAGTGTCGGTCCGAAACGATCACCGGAAACAGCTAGGACCTCCGGTACAGGAGTCCAACGTCTGCCATCCCGGAGTTTTTCAATGGTATTCTCCCTTCCCACAGAACGGCTGATTTTGGAGGATATGAACAGCCAGGATATCGCCGACATGCAGCGCCTCGCCCGCGACCGGAACGTCATGCGGTACGTGCTCATATGGCTTGAGAACGACGAACAGGTCGCCGGTTTCGTGAAACATGCGATCGATGAAGCAGCGCAGGCTGACCGGAGGGATTACGAGCTCGCGATCCGGATCCCGGGGACCAGGGAGTTCGCCGGTTTTGCGATGTTAGAGATCGAGCCCGGGCAGCCGACCACCGCAGAGGTCGGGTGCATCCTGCTGCCCGACTACTGGAAAAATGGGTACGCGTCGGAAATTCTCCGGGCGCTCATGGTGTTCGGGTTTGAGACCCTGTCCCTGCACCGGGTGTACGGGAAGTGTGACGATCTTAATGTGGCATCGGCCCATGTGCTGGAAAAAGGCGGACTCCGGTACGAGGGCACGATCCGCGAGCATGTCTGGCTCCGGGATCACTGGCGGTCGAGCCGGTATTATGGGATGCTTGCCGGGGAATATTTGGCCGGGCAGTGAGAGGGATGCCCTGACCCGGGGGCTGCTCCTTTTTTCCGGCAGGGAACTGATGGGGGTTGCATGGGTACAAAGTGATCCGGGGCATCAGGGCCTGTCAATAAATATTACATCAGGAAAATGAGGGCTTTGCACATCGCATGAAGCCGCCAATTACAAAAAGGGATCGTGTGACCCCCTACATGGTCTTCACATTTTTGCCCGGATTCTGGTTGGGTTTTGGGTGGATTTTACGAGAGAGAATTAAGCGGGTTTGTGGAGCTTGGATGTGCGAAGAGTGTGAGGGGGGGGGTCACATTTGAGAAAAGTGCCGGGCCGGGGCCCCCTCATTATCATCAGGGATTAAGCACCGGAAAATAGCGAGTTTACCCACCCCCTGATGGGGGTCGCTCGGCCGCCTCGTCAGGGCCTCGCTGGGCGAGGAACTTCAATTAATTTAAGAAGTGCGACACTATAGAATGTAGGATAACAAGAAAAAAATAGGAGTCGTAATATGAAGAAAAGGTATGTTCAGCTCTAAAAATTTGAATGATTTATTAAATAAAGAATTGAGATGAATGATGTCAGACCAATTGAAAATTCTCTATAAGAAATCATCACAATTATATCAAAATTATCAGTATGATGAAGCATTAGCAGTGATAAATTCGTTATCAAAAAAGGATAAAAATACACTCTCTTTTAGATCACTCAAATCCTGCATTCTTATTGACAGATGGAATGGTGAAAGTAACACTAAACATGAAATTATTGAAGCCATTAATCACTTGAAGATTCTTCTCGAAAAAGACAATAAAAATCAATATCACTATCTCTATAACCTTGGAAATGCCTATCAAAAAATTGCCGCTTCTGATCTCATAAAAAATAAAAGGAATTTGAATCCGGAGATAATTTTGAATCTTGAAAAAGCCAAATCACAATTTGAAAAGTCTATACAAATTGAGGATAATCAACCGGAGGTTTGGATCAATTTAGGAAATACGTTAAATTACCTTGGACGGTATTTGGAAGGAATTGAATGCTATGATAATGCAATTGTAAGAAATCCGACTCATTATAATGCTTGGGCTGCACGTGGAACGTGTTGTTGGCATCTCTCAAACTTTGTCTCAAATGAAGAAGATAAAAAATTATTAATGCATCACGCGATGGTCTTTTTAAAATTGGATTTCACTTTTAATCTGGATATCCCGAGAGATCCTGCCTTGAAAAAAATTGTTGAGACCTATTTTAAAAGAAATAAATCTAAACTTAATCCGAAAGAATTTCTAAAAAAGGTAATGCCAAAGAAAAGTGCAGTCCTTGGCGAAAATTTTAATTTATCCGATCACTCTCCTAAAAGTTATCAAGAATTCTATCAAGTGTTTTGTGAAAAATATGGATTATTCTTAAATCTCCATTTCGATTGTTCTGAATGTTCATGTAAATCACGAGATTTGATCGATTTTCGATTTATTGCTTTGATAAAAGATAATCAGAAACCATACGAATTAATGAAAAAATGGCTTGCGATTCGTGATGAGTATAAAACAGCAAGAGCGCTATTGGCACTGGCTCAATATCGGCCACAGGAGATGCAATTTTTAGATAAACCGCGATATGAGCCTGATTATTGTTTGAATTACCTCTTCAATGTGGAATTGTTACAACAATCATTTGTTTCAATAATGAATGTTTTCGATAAAATTGCTTTTCTTTTAAACGATTATGAAGAATTAAAATTGCTTGACTCGAAAGTAAATTTTTGGGGGGGTGAATCGATCTTCACGCAAACCGATCTATTAGAGAAAAATTCTTGGAATCGCCATCTTGTTGCGATGGATAGCATCAGAAAAGATATTTATGGGATTTCATCACAAGATAATAAATTTAAAAAAATGGTGGATATTAGAAATTATCTCACTCATAGATATTTCAATTTACATGATATCATAGATGCAACAAAAATCACATATCCTTATGGTTCTGAAAAAACGCAAATTAAAAATCCAGAATATCATATGGATGTTCATGAATTTTTTAAATTAACTATCGTTGCTATGCGAAACGTACGTAACCTTCTTTTTGCATTATCATTTTTTGTTGAAGAAAAAGAGAAGGCCAAAATCAAAGATCCCAATGAAATAATTCCGACTATGGAATGGGAAATTAATTGGGATAATCATCCAGAATTAAAGAAAATTGCAGATGATATGGCCGAAGAAATTAAAAAAGCCCAGCGAAAATTATGCGATGATGTTTTGGATGCGCTAAAGAAAGACGGATATTTGAATAGTGAATAGAAGATTTAACCTCCCTCCATTAATCTCTTCACCCCCCTCGCCCACGATCACCTTTATCTTCCTTCCCAACAAAATTAACAGACCCAAGCTCGGAACCCGCAAATACGGGACGGCATGGTGCAAAGACTATGGCAGAAGTGGTCGAGGTTTTAGTACCCGGCGGAAAGGCAACAGCGGGTCCACCATTAGGACCCTCGCTCGGACCACTCGGTATCAACGTGAAGGCAGTAGTCGATGAGATCAACAAGAA
>NZ_JBAVMX010000115.1:0-15196 GCF_049690535.1 Methanoregula sp.
ATACCGTCATCCTGCTCAGGTATGTCCGTTCAAGCGATCTCACGGATGTTCACCTTGCGCTCGAAGTGGTGAAAATGAGGATGTCTGCCCATTCCCGGGAGATCAAGCCGTACGAGATCGAGCAGACGCAGGTAACGGTGTACTCGGAAGCGAACGTATTCTGATGCATCCTCTTTTTGTCAGGTAAGCAAAACAGGTGAATCACCCGGGTGCCCTACCGGACTTTCACAAAAAAGTTTGCGAAGGTTGTCATACTTTTGTAAAAAAGTCCGGGAACGTTCGTGAACTTTACGAAAAAAGTTTGATGAGGCTCGCGATCTTTTGCAAAAAAGTTCGTAACTGTTGGTAAAGATTCTGAAAAATCTCCGGCTCAGCTGCTGAAGATTTTCAAAAAAGACCGGGCCGTGAGCTGAACATTCCTGAAAAAGTACGGTATGGTCTGGAGACCCGGATACCCGCACCCACAAATAATCATCACAATCTTCCCCGGTGGCCTTCCGGATCCTGTGCCCGTGCAGAAAAAAGTCCGGCACAGGAGCTGAGCATTTTTGAAAAAGAGCAGATTGACAGCTGAAGATTTCAAAAAATGTTCGGGTCCGGAGCTGAAGATTCCGGAAAATCTACGACTCAGCTGCTGAGCATTTTAAAAAAAGTCTGGCTTGGTTGGTGAACTTTCCGAAATAATACATAGTTAACTGTGATAATATGCAAAATGGATTCAAAGTCTTTAATCTGAAATAAACATAATCCATTGTGCAATAATAAGATAGACCTTTCTTTGTTCTTACGTACTTTTTAACCACCTTGTAAGAATGCTTTTAGGATATTTTTTAATTCTCGATTTTATTCTTGGTTGATCCCAAAGGTAAACAAAGTAATCCATTCGTTCTTGTATGCCCTTTAAAAGGGTACGTTGTTGAGTTTTAAAATTTTCTGGGGTTAATTGAGAACTTTTCGAATTTAATAAATCATATGAATTTTTATTATATTGTAATCTGGCTAAAACCATTTTTATTTGAATCAAGTACGTAGAATCTATTTCAGAGAAGAATTGAAAATAACCCTTTGAAATAATAAAATCCAATGAATCAAGTTTAAAATCCGGAAAATCGAATATCCGAATATCTTTCCGATCAGGAGGAAGAGCATCCAAGGTGTTTATATTTTCTTCAATGGGATCTATCTTCGGGGATATAATCGATCTCAAATAATCCCCTTCAGTTATGAACCAATTCATAGTAGATTCAAATTCACTTTTTTCAGTCAGGTATTGGGTAATCAGGAGTATGATTAAAGCAATAACAAAACTTCCTAGCAACTGAATTGTTAAGGAAATATTGTTCCACCAATTAGATGAATCTGAAAATTGAGATGTAACAATTTGACATGTAATATTTTCAAGCATGGGAACATTCCTGATAAATAAAACAATACTGCATTTTGAATATAATTAAATTTCTTATTCAGTTAGAATGCTAGTTTTATTCAATATCACCTAAAATTTGTGGATTCCCCCAATCGAACTATCCGGTTCATCCCCACCGAGAGTGCCGGGCGGAAGCGTCAGCCCGCATGTAATAGACTCGTGAAAAGTCTCCCCAATCCGGGCCATTCCCTCAAACGGTAATCCCGAGAATGTTGAGCAGCACAAGGACGAGTACGCCCGGCAGCCCCCCGATACCGCAGATGAGAAGCGTTGCAAGGCTGTACCCGAGATCGGGCCTGCCCACCCACGTCATGACCTGAAGCGTGTTTAAGACAAAGAGAAAGATGAGGCCGAGAACGGCGTTGAGGACCAGCACCGCGAGTTTTTTTACTAGATAATACGCGATGGCAAGGATGACGACGATAAGGACGACCGCAAGGAGGATATCGCTCATGATTATTTACCATTGATCTTTTGGGTTGGCACACAGGTATATTTCGAGATTGTTCCCGAATCGTCCCGCCCCTGAACGGGACTCATCTGGTGCACCTTACAGGTACCTCTCTCCCGTTTATTTAAATAGTTGGTGTGAGGATTCTGTCAGATTGTCGGGCAGTTTCCGGAATGTGGTACTTCGAAGGAACGCAGCAGTCTGCCGAAAACCAAAAAAATCCTTTTATTCTACGGATAACCGGTGTATTATATACGTTACAATGACGAAATTTCACGTATTAAAGAAGAATTGATTCACAGAAGGACTAACTTGATGAACTACCGTATTATTATTATTCTGGCACTCACGCTCTGCCTTCTCTGCCTGCCTCTCGCGACCGCAAATACCGGGGCCGGTGCCACCGGCCTGTCTTCGGGATCTCCCGGCCTTACCTCACTAAAAGCCGAGGACATATCCGGCACAGATACCACAACCGAGCCCACGATGGAGCCGGTAACCCAGCCAACCGAAGAGCCGACCATTGCTCCTACCACTGAGGTCACAACGCAACCCACGGAAAATCCGACAATCGCACCGACTACAGAGGAGCCGACCATTGCTCCCACCACTGAGATCACGACGCAGCCAACAGAAAACCCGACAAACGAGCCCACCGTAATGCCCACCGAGACGGTCACAACCGAAGAGACCACCTCACCGGTCCCGGGGCAGTACGCGCCGGTGGCCGATTTTACGGCATCTCCCTCATCCGGTAACGGGCCGCTTACCGTCCAGTTCACGGACACATCCCTCTACACCCCGACCATGTGGTACTGGGACTTCGGCGATGGATCCAGCGCAGGTACCACCGCCTCCCCGTTCCACACGTACGCTGATCCGGGCACGTACACGGTGACGCTGACCGCGACGAACCTGTACGGCTCGGACACGATCACCCAGTACGATATCGTTACGGTCAACGGCCAGGTAATGAGCAATGGCGTGATCTATGCCCAGTCCGTCCCGTACGGCGCCACCATCTACGTGAACGGCGAGAGCTACGGAACTTCGCCGGTTACCGTAAACAACATCCTGCCTGGAACATACTCGGTCATGGCGTATTTGAGCGGCTACACTGCCGATGTGCGGACAGTCACCGTGTACTCCGGCCAAACGAGCGGGTACTACCCGTCCCTCCAAATCTCGCCCAACCCACCGGGAACGCTCGGGTCAATCTCAGCCCAGCCCTCACCGGCCGGTGCAACGATCTACGTGAACGGGGTCTCATACGGGACCTCGCCGCGCACCATAAACAACCTGCTCCCCGGCACCTACTCGATGATGGTATCCCTGATCGGCTATGCGGCAGACTCCCGGACAGTTACTGTGTACTCCGGCCAGACTACCAGTTACACGCCGGTCCTCCAGGCCCTGCCAAACCCGGCAAATACCGGTGCGATCTTTGCGCAGTCAACACCTGACGGCGCATCAATTTACTTAAACGGCGCTTACCAGGGCACATCTCCTGTCACCATCACGGACCTTGCCCCCGGCACCTATACGCTCAAGGCCACCTTAAACGGCTATGCTGATAACGTACAGCGGATCACGACAAGCGCCGGCCGGGTCTCGTTCTATACCCCGGAGTTCTACCCGTCCCCGCAACCCGTTGGCTCCGGCCAGGGGATCATCGCGGTGTACGCAAACGTGAACGGTGCCCCGGTGTACTTCGACAATGCCTATGAAGGAAATGTCACGAGCGGCGTACTCTATGTGACGGTGGCAACCACGGGAACGCCCGTCCAGACCGTCCGGGTCGAGAGCACCGGCTACATCCCGTATACAGTGGGCCTGACCCAGTGGCCCGCAAACGGCGAGATTGTGAAAGTACAGGCTACGCTTGTACCCAAACCGGCGCCCACAACAACGCCAACCAAATCGCCCGTCCCCGCGCTACTTGCCCTCTGCGCACTTATCGGAGCTGGAGCGGTTGTACTCTTTGCCCGGCGCAAATAACAAAAAAACTTCTCCTTTTTTTCATAGTATGGGTTCTGGTATGTTGTGACGGGAGGGCAACTTTTCACTAAAAAAAGAAAACTATTCATCACTTGTCAGGTTAACAACCCCGGCAGGTGCAACAGAACTGATCCTTTCTGTTTTTCACCAGATTTTGAGGGGGGATTATTTCCCGATGACCCGGACATTATTAACTTTTACCGGGGGCAGGATATAGGATCCGACGGAGCGGCTCTCTTTCCCGAGTGCGGTAACCTGCCGCTGGAGATCGAAGAAGTTGCCGGAGATCATTGCACCCCGGATAGGCTCTGCAAGAGCGCCATCCTTTACCCGGAACGGGTTGGACATCTCGACCGAGAAATCCCCGCTCATGGGGTTTGCCGTGTGTGCCCCCACCACGCTATGGACGTAGATTGCAGGTTCATCAAAGAGTTCGTCACGTTTGCCGTCCACGACAAAATTGTGATGGCCGATCGCGGGAAGCCCGGCAAACCCGCCCCGGATGGCACTCCCGGTGGAGATCTTACCGGCCCGGTACGCGGTCTTGAGATCGTAGGCAAATGCTGTCAGGACACCGGCCCTGACAAAATCAAGCCGGGTAGTAGGAGTTCCCTCGGCGTCAAACCACGTGCTCCCGTCAGCCCCTTTCCGGTGGGGATCGTCATACAGGGAAAGCAGCGGGGCGGCGATCGTTTCGCCGAGCCTGCCGGCCAGTTTCGAGCGGCCCTGCAGCACGTTCCTCCCCGAGAGCGCCGGGACAAAGATGGCTGAGAGCAGGTCGGCATATGCCATGGGGGAGAAGATGATATCGTACTCTCCTGTGGGGATATCCTGCCCACCCGCAGACCGGGAGGCAAGAAATGCTGCCTGTTCACCGACTTTTTCCGGGTTCACGAGCGCCCGTGAGAATGCATGATCAAATTCGTACCCGGTGGACTGGCCGCTGATCGCTTCGAGCGAGACCGAAACTTCCGACTGCCGGGACGCATACCGGATACCGTGGCTGTTGGCAAAGGTGATCTCCCCAAGAGAGATCCCGGCCCCGCCCGAGGTTATCGAGGCCTCCGGGTGCGCGGCAGCCCCGTCAAGCATACCGTGGAGCAGCTCCTGCGCCATTGCCGGTTCAACGGTAAGCGACGGGTCGTACGCGAGATCCTCTTTTGGGAGTGCAACCGGGTCCGGCAGCCCTCTCCATTCCTGCGGTGTGGCAAGCCGGCCGCCTGCGATGGCCGCATCGAGGCAGGCCTGCCACTGCTGAGGGTCGTTCGTGCTCGACGAGCCAATCTTCCCTTTATCGATGGTGCGGATACACAGGCCGGACTCGACCGATGATGAGCAGATGCTCACGCGACGCTGTTTTAAGTCGGCTGAAACCGACGTCCCGGAAAAACAGTATACCTCGAGTTCATCGACCCGCTTCTCACCCTTTAAAAAAAGTTCCTCAATCCACGCCACTGCCACCCACCACCGCATCACGCAGGAGCACCAGCGGGGCGCCGTCGCTCACCGGCACGCTCTGCCCGCCTTTCCCGCAGTATCCTGAATGCATGACCCGCTTCTTCCCGCACAGGACAATCCCGTGGAGCGTTTTTAAGATCTCCCCCGAGAGTGAAACGTCCCGGACCATACGGGTTTTCTCCCCGTTCTCGATCAGGTACCCGTACTCCGCGTTGAACTGGAAAACGCCCCGGCCCGGATCGACCTGCCCGCCCCGGGAACCGGCAAGGAAGATCCCGTTTTTGCATTCCGCGAAGATCTCCTCATCGGTCGCGTTCCCGGTCTCGATGAACGTGTTGCTCATCCTTACTAACGGCGGTTCACCGGGCATCGACCGGGCATGGCCGGCAACGCCGTTCCCAATCGCCGCAAGGGTCTGCCGGTTGTGAAGGAACGAGTTGACCTTCCCGGAGCGGATGATCTCGGTTCTGGCCACCGCGATCCCTTCGGCATCGACCGGCTCAAACCCGAACTCGTGAAGGGACGGGTCGTCGACGATCGTAAGCGAAGCGTCCCCGATCTTTTCGCCGGTCCTCCCTTTCAGGACCGAGTTTCCCTCTTCGATAAGGTCGCCTTCGCTCGCGTGGCCTACGGCCTCGTGCGCGAAAACACCAGCAAGTTCCGGGTCAAGGATGGCATGCATCTTCCCGCCTTTTGCGAGGCCGGCGTCCAGCAGGGAGACTGCCATATCCGCCGCTTTCCTGCCCATATCTTCCCGGTGCCGGAGGTTGAACCCGTGGATGGTGTGATCCGGCTCGTAACCCATCTGAACAGTCCCGTTCCTCGATGCGACCGCCATCACGGAAAAACCCGACCTGCAGATTTCATAGGAGTATTCGCTGCCGGAACTGTCCATGAACCTGACGTTCTCGATCCGTTCAAGGTAATTTGCCCGCCGACTGGTCACCAGCGGCCGGTCTGCTGCCTTCTCGACAGCGAGGAGGAGCTCCGCTTTCTCGCCGATGCTCACATCACGGCAGTCCTCTTTGACCGGGGGAACGGCACGGATCGTGCGGGGTGCATCCCCGAGGCTTATCGTATCTTCGGCAGCAAGCGCAAGCTTTTCGGCTGATGCAAGCAGTTCGTCAAATTTTTTGCCGGATACGGGCGTATAATTATCGATCTGGAGGATCCCCCACCCACGGGGGCCGAGGACCCGGATCACGGCTTTGTTGTAAAAAGTGGTGCCGGCAGACTCAATCACACCCATATCGACGTCGATGTGGGTGGACTGCCCGCTCACCTGCCGCAGGTCATAATACCGGATGCCGGGCGTCTCGGTCATGCCGGTGTCTTGTTGATGGCCGGAACTTCTGCAAACACCGATGTCGACCGGACCGCCATCTGTTTGAGCTTCGAAAGGAACCCGTCCATGTTCTCGGGGACGAGCGCGAACTTGAGCACCTCGTCGATGGTATCCACCGGAATGATCGTCACGAGGGACTTGTATTTCTCCTCGATCAGCACATCGTTGATGTTCGTCCGCGGGATGAGTACAGTCTTGATCCCGGCCTTTGCCGCCGCCTCGATCTTGAACGTTACGCCGCCCACCGGGAGCACGTCACCCCGGACTGAGAGCGAACCGGTCATTGCGACATCCTGCCGCACGGGGATGCCCTCGATTGCACTGATCACAGCGGTCGCCACGCTGATCGAAGCCGAGTCGCCTTCGACACCCCCATAGGTCCCGATGAACTGGATATGGATATCGATATTTTTCACATCTTTGCCGGTAAACTTCTTGAGGATCGCGCTCACGTTCTTGATCGATTCCTGCGCAATCTCCTTTAACATACCGGTGGCGATAACCGAGCCGCTTGCACCCTGTGCAGGCGTAACTTCGGCCATGATCGGGAGCACCGATCCCGAATCTGTTCCCATAACCGCAAGCCCGTTAACCCGGCCGACCCGGGTTCCCTCAACCACCGTAAGCTCGTACTCCCGGCTCCGGCGGATATAATCGTCAGAGACCTGGTCCTCGATCGTCCGGGCGGTCGTCTTTGCCGTGATCACGTGGGATGCTGAGGTAAGGGTCGCCCCTTCCTGACGGGCGATATCACCAGCAACCCGGATAAGGCCGCCCATGTCACGGAGCTTTAAGGTAAGGTGACCCTTGCGGTTCGAACGCCGCCGGGCCTCGCGGAGGACCTCATCGATGGCGCTCTTGTCAAAGTGCGGGATCTTCCCGTCGTTTTTGACTTCCTGCGCGATGAACCGGACATACTTCTCGCGGTTCTCCGGGGTATCGTCCATGCTCTCGGCCATGTAGACCTCGTACCCGTAGCCACGGATACGGGACCGCAGCGCCGGGTGCATCCCCTGTATCGCATCGAGGTTCCCTGCCGCAACCATCACGAACCTGCACGGGACGGGTTCGGTTCTGACCATCGCACCGCTGGAACGTTCGCTCTGGCCGGTGATCGGAAATTCCCCTTCCTGGAGCGCGGTGAGCAGGTTCTGCTGGGAGTGGGGATCGAGTGTATTGATCTCATCGATGAAGAGTACACCACCGTTCGAACGGTGAATGGCGCCACCCTCCACACGGTCATGTGCCGGGGTCTCAAGCCCGCCGCTCTGGAACGGGTCATGCCGGACATCACCGAGAAGGGCTCCTGCATGCGAACCTGTTGCATCAATAAAGGGGGCCGCTTTCTTGGTGTCATTGGAGACGAGCAGCTTGGGCACCATCGCTTCCTCGCGGGGGGTGGTGTAACGGAGCGCCATAAAAACGAATGCAGCGGCAATAATACCCATCAGCCACTGGTACGTAATAAATGCGTACCCGATAATACCAATGACGAGAATCAGGAGAAGGGTGTTTCTGAACTGGATCTTTTTCTTGGCCTCGGCCTTGTGGGCGGCGACGATCTGCTTGCCCCGGCCGGCGGCGACGGTCCTGATGATAGGGTTGTTGGAATCATCGGAGTTCGGGTAGACAAGGATATCCAGAAGTTCCTCTTTTGGCAGGAGTTCGGCCATTGCCTTTGCAAGCATAGATTTGCCGGTCCCCGGGCTCCCGATCATCATGACATGCCGGCGCTGGATCGCGGCTTTCCGGATTACTTCGACCGCACGTTCCTGCCCGATCACCTGGTCAATCAGTTTTGCCGGGACTTCGATCTGGGAGGATGCACCTTCGACTGATTTTGCAGCCTGGCCTGCAACCTCAGGCTGTGGTGCTGACGCCCCGGGAGCTGCGGGTTCAGGCTGCTGGACCGGAGAGACCACGTCGTCGTGCACTGGTACTACTGGTTCCGAGTTTTCCATTTTAAAATTATACCTCTTTTCACCCTTGGAGTATCCATATAATTTGACGCATGATAGTTTAAGTACTTTGTAGCGATGGCAAAAATCGGGCCCCGCCTCAAAATCCATGCAAAAATAATACAACCAGCAGGATGTAATAGTAAGGCAGGGAAAGGTACGCCCTCACCCGCCACGAAGGGACAGGTACATTATCATGAAAGTGATCAGCACGGAAAAATCCCAGATTCTCGCCGCCCGTATCGCAGGGGCCCTAAACACCTCAATCGTTGATGTGAAATTCTCGCGGTTCCCTGACGGCGAGATGTACCTTGCTGCCGGAGATCTTGACGATGAGACCATCATTGTCGGGAGTATCACCGACAGCGATGCGCTCGTCCAGCTGCTCCTCCTGATCGATGCCTGCGAGGGCTCAAAAAATCATCTCGTCCTCCCGTACATGGGGTATGCACGACAGGATAAAAAATTCAGGAACGGGGAGCCGATCAGTGCCCGTGCGATTGCCCGTCTCTTTGGGAAGGGCGTGGAAAACTGCATCACGGTCAATATCCACGAGCCGGATGTGCTGAAATATTTCGATGTGCCCACAACCAACCTCTCGCTCGCAAAGGACATGGGTGCGTACCTTCAATCCATGGGCCTGTCTGACCCCCTGATCCTCGCCCCGGACGATGGCGCGCTGGCCTTTGCTGAGGGTGTGGCATCCGTGGGCGGATGGGACTGCGACCACCTGGAAAAGACCCGGCTCTCCGGGGTCGAGGTGAAGATGGCACCAAAGAAACTCTGTGCTGCATCGCGATCCGTAGTCATCGTTGACGATATCATCTCGACCGGCAGCACGATCGCAACAGCGGCGAATATGCTGTACCAGCAGGGGGCAGCAGAGGTCTACGCGGCCTGCGTCCATGGAGTACTGATCGGTGGTGCATATGTGCACCTGAAGGCAAGCGGGATCCGCGAAGTTTTCTGCAGCGACACCATCGAGCGGGGATGCAGCAGGCTCTCCGCTGCCGATCGCATCGCGGCCACCCTGCGGAACTGACCCGGGGGAGCGGAAAGCCGCGCCGGCAACGGCAGGATAAACCATGAAGTGCATCCTTGATTCCACGGTTTTTTTTACGGATTACCCGGTCAACGGTGAATGCTACACGACGCCGTCCGTAGTTGAGGAACTCTTGGATCTCACGAGCAAATGCCGATACGACCAGCTGGCGGACGCCGGGCTCACCGTCCGGTCTCCTTCTGCGCAGGAGCTCGCACGGGTAAAGGAGGCCGCTAGGATATCCGGGGACCTTCCGGTGATCTCCGGCACCGACTGCGATGTCCTCGCCCTTGCCGGTGAACTTGGGGCCACGATTTTCACGGACGATTTTGCGATCCAGAACATTGCTGCCGCAATGGGGATTTCCGTACAGCCGCTCCGGCAGCGGGCGGCAAAAAAAAGAGTGTGGAAATACCGGTGCACCGGCTGTGGCCGCTACTTTAAAACCGACGGGGAATGCCCGGTCTGCGGCTCAAATATTAAACGAAAACTTAAATAGATTACCACAAATCTTTTTTGCATGTCTTCCCTTGACGATCTGATCGCCCGGGCAAAAGTGCTGTTATCCGAGGGACACAGCCCCGGCCAGATTGCAGATGAGCTCTCGCTCTCGATGGAAACGGTGACCTGGCTTTTAACCCAGGCAAAAGGAGGAACGGCCGCACCAAAGGATGTCCATATCGACTGGACCGCGGTGAGCAGCCAGGCGCCATTGCTGGACGGAATCGCCCAGATGCTCCTAAACCGGTATTATAGTGCACAGAAAGATGCGGCGTCTCCTGCCGCAGATGTCATCGTGGGTATCGCCCTCTCCGGCATCCCGCTTGCAACGGTTATCTCCGTGCAGGAGGCGGCACAGCTTGCGATCTACCATCCCTCAAAGCAGAACGCAAGCGAGCACCCCATCGGGTCGATCAGCGGGAATTTTGCCGCTGTGGCCGATGAGCGCTGCATCATTGTCGATGATGTTATCACTTCGGGCAATACGATGCGGGAAGTCGTCAAGTACCTGAAGAAACACGGGTCGGTCCCGGTCGCGATCTGGGTGATCTTCGACAAGCGCGGCATCAAGGACATTGATGGCGTGCCGGTCTATTCGCTCTTCAAAATATCCCGTATTGATTAACCAATTATTTTTCAACAGAACCCACAAGGGATTGATTTATATAGAAGTTCAATTCCACCTTTTACAGCACTAGAGGATTATCTATGTTATCAGGTCAACCAATTATTATCCTAAAAGACAACGTAGAGCGAAACACGGGTAAGGAGGCCCAGCGCTCGAATATCATGGCCGCAAAGGCAATCGCGGGCGCGGTCCGGACAACGCTTGGTCCCCGGGGCATGGACAAGATGCTCGTGGGTTCGACCGGCGACATTGTCATCACCAATGACGGGGCGACGATTTTAGAAGAGATCTCGGTCCAGCACCCCGGCGCAAAGATGGTCATCGAAGTGGCAAAGACCCAGGACGACGAGGTCGGAGACGGGACCACAACAGCCGTCGTTATCGCCGGCTCGCTCATGGAGCAGGCAGAGCACCTGCTCGAGCAGGGCATCCACCCGACGGTAATTGCACAGGGATACCGGCTGGGTATGGAAAAGGCACTCGATATCACCAAGTCCCTTTCCTTCAAGGTCGACCCCAAGGACCGTAAGACACTCATGAAGATCGCCGATACCGCGATTACCGGCAAGTCGATCGAATCGGTCAAGGGAAAACTGGACGGCATCATCGTTGATGCGGTCATGGCCATCGCAGAAAAGGTCGACGGGAAATACCTTGCCGATGAAGACGATGTGATGATCAAGAAACAGAAGGGCAGGTCCATGGACGACGCCGAGCTCGTCCGCGGTATTGTCCTTGACAAGAAACGCCTCAGCGAAGGTATGCCAAAGAAGGTCACGAAGGCCAAAGTTGCCCTCATCGCAACTCCGATGGAGATCTCAAAGACGCAGGTAAAGGCGAAGATCAAGATCACGACGGCCGACCAGATTGCAGCCTTCTCCGAGCAGGAGCGGGCGACGTTAAAAAAACTCGCCGATGCCATCACAAACGCCGGCGCGAACGTGGTGTTCTGCCAGAAGGGCATCGCGGACCCGGTCCAGTTCTTCCTTGCAAAGAACGGCATTTATGCTGTTGAGGATGTCCCGGAAAAGGATCTCAAGTACGCCGCCCGGGCGCTGAGCGCAAACATTGTCAACAAGCCTGAGGACCTGACCGCAAAGGATCTCGGCCATGCCGAGGCTGTCGAGGAAGACAGCGATATCGATATAACAAGGATCTCCGGCTGCAAGAATCCCAAGACGATCACCATCCTCCTGCGGGGCACGAGCGACTACCTCCTCGACGAACTCGAGCGTGCAGTGGTCGATGGTACCCGCGTTGTGATGGACGCAATCGAAGACGGTACGTATGTTGTCGGCGGCGGCGCAGTCGAGACTGAACTCTTGATGAAGATCCGTGACTACGCCGAGACCGTCGGTGGCCGGGTCCAGCTTGCTATCGAAGGGTACGCAACGGCCTTTGAGACCATCCCCCGCACCCTTGCCGAGAATTCGGGGTACAACCCAATCGACAAACTGGTCGCACTTAAGAACGCCCATGCAAAGGGCAAGAAGACTGCCGGCCTTAACGTCTACACGGGCGAGGTTATCGATATGCAGGCCGAGGGCGTCCTCGAACCACTCCGGTCGAAGCGCCAGTCCATCCAGAGTGCTTCCGAGACTGCCATTATGCTGATCCGTGTCGATGACATGATGATCACGCAGTCCAAGAGAGCCCCGGGCATGCCGCCGATGGCATAAACCCGGGCAAGAATACTCGACATTTTTTCTATTGTTTGTGATACGGATCTGCACTTTCCACGTACGGTATGTACCCAGGACCTAATCCGTGAGGGCAATGGAACGCAGATAACTATTAGTGGAATCGCAAAGAAAATGATCTGAACCCGGTGCCGAGGTAGTCTAGCCCGGGAAGGCGGTAGCCTCGAAAGCTACTGGCGCTTCGCGCCTCGGGAGTTCAAATCTCCCCCTCGGCGTCACCACTTGCGTTTGCCTTTTTTCAGGTCTCCCTCATAAAAATTGAAATAATCAGTTTTCCAGCCCCCTTATCGCAAATAAATCCCAAATTTCGGCATATTATTGGATCTGCCAATTAAAAAAAATTAAATATAACTTATTCCTAGTATACAATATCTACGTGCATCCTGTACGATTACAACATTCCCAAGATCGACCTCCCAGGTGAATACCATGTTCCGGATAAAAAAGAACAAACCGAAGATCTCGGCTGATGCAAAATCATTCCGTACGGTACGGCGCCTCAACATGAACCGCACCTATACATCATTAAAAATCGGGGTAGTCGCCGGATATATCCTGCTCGGGCTGATGTCGGCATCCTCTTCCATGTTCGGCATGATAGTCGGTGCATTGATCCACCGGATGGTCGGCAATTGACTGTCCCGTAAATCTTTTTTTTGGCACGGCTGCTTTTCGAACAGATAAAATTTCCCGTAACCGGGTGTCAATCGTTTCACCCGTCATCCTGCCGGTTTTTTCGGGATAGGGCAGATCCACGTACGTCTCCGCTGCGGAAAGTAAAAAAAAATTCTAAACGAACAGCAGGATGCCAAGAATTCCGTGGATAACCGCACATCCAATGGAAAAGATGGCAAAGCGGGGGTGCCAGACAAAGGGGATCGTGTGGATGCCGTGTCTGTTGAGAACGGCAATGAGCGCAGTAACAAGGAACGCCGTCAGAGTCAGGATCCCGAGATACATGATAAGCGGTTTGCCAAAGATCAGATAAAAGGAAATTTCCTGCAGCATAGTTCAGGTCACAACCACGGAGCCCTGCATCTGGGGATGTTGGCCACAGGAATAATTGTAGACACCGGTATTGTAAAATCTCATGGAGAACGACTGGCTGGGCGCAAGTACACCGGACGGATCGATCTTGGAGTCCTTGGAAAAGACAACCGAGTGCACAACCGAGTCCTTGTTGACCCACCGCACGATGTCGCCAGCATTCACCGTGAGCTGCGCCGGATTGTATGCCATGTTCTGGATGATGATCGTATCGTCCGAGACCGGTGCGCTGGTCGTCACCGTGGGAACAGCAGGTGCGGCGGTTGTTGTAACACTTTTTACGAATGTCGGTGTCGCCGTGGTGGCAGCATGCTGAACCTGCGGTGCAGGCTGTGTACATCCTGCAGTAAGCAGGAGAAAAACAACTGCCATCGTGAGGAGAAGAATGCGTTTCATGGGGGAATCCGCCTCAATTTAGTCTATGAGAATATGTAGTGCCAGGGTTTTTTAAAGATGATCCGGGATAGGATGTATTTCAGTTTACCAGCCCGGTTGGAATCTTTCACTCCACGTCATCAGTCTTTGTCACGCCCGGTTCTGCATACGGTATGAGGATGACCGGCACCTGAGCAAGAGTCCGGGTAAACTCCCCGATATGGTAATAATCCGCAAGCACCATCGTCCAGAAATCCCGTGCCGGGAGTGCCGTGGCAAACTTCCATGCCTCGGGGGACGGCAGCGGGAGGAGCACCGCTATCTCTTCTGATGAAAGAGCCGGGATCTCCCGGATCGCGCCTGCCACCTTCGCGCCGGCACCGGTCTTTCCGGCCCCCGTAACCCGGACCCTGTAATCATCGTACCTGACCCGGATCCGGCCGGGCAGGCCTTTTATGAGATGCGCCAGCACCCGGTTGAACCGGCTGCCGTAAAAGGAATACACAACCACTTCTTTCCCGTACGTGCCCCGCTCCTCCCGTACAAAGATGCCCCGCCCGGCGATCCCGATAGGCAGGATACTGAGCGCTGCAGAAAGAGCCTCCGTCTCTTTTTCCCCAATCGGAAGATCGGTCCCGCCCCGGGCAACGATCCTTTGCACCGCACCGCAGATCACCGGCGAGAGCGCGGCCTCCTCGCCCGCGGTCCAGAAGACCCGGGACATGCCATTTCCGTTCCCGCCCGGAACCACGACCACAAGATTATGGCTCTCGTCGCACTTGACCACCGACCATTTCGCCCCGCCGAGTGTAAAATCCCCGGGGTCCGGGCGGTTTGCAAACCGGGCGTCGAGGCTGCCCACCACCTCGCCATCCGGTGTCACTGCCCGGTACTCGTTTCCCCCGCTGATCACCGAGTACAGTCCCCGGTAATTCGACCGCCCGAACACCCGCTCCGCTTCCGTTCCCGGCATCAGCATCTCCCCATCCGCGGCAAGGTACCCGGCAGAGACCAGATGATCAAGGATGCGATCCATTTCCCCAGAGGAGATATGCGAAAATGCGGAGAACGTGAGGAGGTCGCGGGCGATCGTACCCCGGCCGGCCCGGGATGCGGAGAGGATGGAGAGGAAGATCTGCTGGATGAGCACGTTGTACGGTTTTTCCAGAGGCAGAAGGGGTTCAACCTTTTTTTCCCGGGCGCATTCGATCACGGCACAGCTGGTGAGGAGTTCCCCCGGGTCAAAAAGGAGCCATGCGACAAACGC
>NZ_JBAVMX010000116.1:0-13678 GCF_049690535.1 Methanoregula sp.
TCGCCTGCATGGCGCCCCCGATGGTCTGCGTAGCGCTCAACAAGATGCGGTATACCGTAAAGGGCATCGAAGAGAACAAGACCTTTTCCCTGAATGTGCCGTCGGTTCAGCAGGTTGTTGAGACCGATCACTGCGGCCTTGTCTCCGGTACGCAGACGGACAAGTCAAAAGTCTTCCGCTCGACCTATGGCAAACTGAAGACCGCCCCCCTTGCGGAGGAGTGTCCGGTCAACATCGAGTGCAGGCTGTTCAAATCCGTTGACTGCGGGAGCCACCTGCTATATATCGGAGAGGTCGTGGAGATCCATGCCGATGCTTCCTGCCTGACCGACGGGAAACCGGATATCGCAAAGATCAAACCGATCGTCTACGCCCAGGCTGCTTATTTCGGTGTGGGTAAGCAGGTTGAGAAGGCTTTCTCGGCGGGGAAAAAGTATCCGGTAAAGTAATGCCTAGTGCTTTCCCGGAAAAAATCTTTTTTATTATCGAATCTGCACGATCACAGCCGCACCGGCTCTTCACGACTGCCCGTTAAAAAGGGGACGCGATAAATGTTGGTGGCTCAAAAGACGGTACAAGCATCCGCGGTTTCCCGCAGGTATCAGCAGTTGACGTGCAGAACCGCGACAAAAGGCCGGCTCTCTTCCGCGATCATATCGAGAATTTCCGGTGTCGGCCGGATCACTGCATCATACTCTCCCACCAGATCCCGGGCATCAGGCGTAAGGGGAAGATCGCCATACTGACCCGTCCCGACGTAGACAATTTCCGGGCGTTCCCCGGTAAGAAAACCGAGCTCGGCCCCGGAAAGAGGCGTATGCCCATAGGTCACCTTGAACTTTTTTGAGGGCTTTTTCTGCCGCTTTGTCACGCTCCCGTCGGTGTGGATAATCACGTCATGGTCATAGCGCACCCGGTCGATCTCCACCCAGCCGTTTTTTGTCTTCATCGCGGCATCCTGTCCATGAGGGAGTCTGTTATGCCATGACTTGAGATTATCCGATGTACACCCCAATAGGACTCCGTAGCAACCTGCACATGACAGGAGCCCTCCAGCACATACGATAGTAACCCGAAAACAGGTGCAGCAAAAAACAGGGGATACTATCTCTTTATCGGATCCTCACCGTAAGACCGTCAGATCTGCCGGTTATTTCCCGACCTGCCGGTACCGCAGCGAGCTGATCCACCCGAAGATCCCCTTTGATCTCCGCGCCGGGAACACGCCTTCGGCGACCGATTTCACTTCCTCGACAGAATAGAACGCTTTCGGGTGGTATTCCTTGATGATACCGACCACATGGGCGAGGTCCTTTCGCTTGATGATCGTAAAGACCATCTTCACCGGGCCGGTACCCCCTTCGCCATCGATGCTCGTGACGCCGTAGTCATGGGCCCGGAGGTACTGCATCAGGGCCGTGGGATCTTCCTTGGTGATGATCCGTACGCTGGTAAGGCCAAGCGAGAGTTTTTCCTCGATTGCCATCCCGACAAAGGTCCCGGTCGCAAAACCGGCCCCATAGGCGATGTAACAGACAGCGTTTGTCAGGTTGTTCATGACCTGACCGATAGCGACGAGCCAGATAATCACTTCAAAAAAACCGATGAACGATGGGAGATACTTTATCCCCTTCGACATGAAGATAACCCGGATCGTGTCCAGACTCATATCGCAGATACGCGCACAAAAGATCAGGAGAGGTACAATAACAAAGGTGAAGATTTCAGGTGAAATAATCGATGCACTCATGATTGCCACCATCCCGTTTTTACGGATTTTTCGGTTTTTGTACTCGGATGCCTGATATTATAGTCCTTATCCGGCATCAATGATTTCCCCCGGCTCTCTCATAGTTTCCCGTACCATGCCGGTTGTAGGCCGGCACTACCTGGTGCAGCAGGAAGTAAAACCTGATCGGAAACAAAAGTCACGGATGCAATCAACACTTTTTTAAGGACAGAGACAGTAAAAAGACCACACAGTGAACAGTACGGCAGATGAATGACCGATGCTCCCCAACCATGCATACCTGTCCCTTGTAATTCCTCCGCAGGATCGTATCCTGCTTGCAATAGCCCTTCTGTTTATTGCCGCCGTACTTGCCTATTTTCTGGTAAAAGCCCTGCTCTTTTCTGCGGAGCGGGAATCCAGCCTGTAGATCAGGTCTGACGGAAGGCAGCCCGGAAAAAGAGGGTACCACGAGAGGTCTGTCCACACTTATGTGAGGTAATCCCGGAGTTTATGCGCAAGGGCCATTTTTCTCCGGATCGTATCTTCCTTTTCAGTCCTGATTTGTTCGATAATTCCAGCAATGGGCTGTGACAGTCTGACGACGTTCTGTGGCCGGCCGATCGAATCTGACCGTTCAAGCCTGCTTGTGATCCAGCCCTGCTCTCTGAGGTACTGCATCGCAATGCTGACTTCCGGCTGGCGGAGATCGGCTCCCCTCTCGATATCACGGGAGGTAGCTTCGGGTGTATTCCCCAGAAATACCAATACTTTTGATACGGTACGGGGAACCCCTATCCCGATCAGGATACGGGTTAACTCATCTTCTTTCTCGGTAAAATACTGTACCTTCCTTCCCGTCAGGTTCTCCCTCTCCTCTGGCCAATATGTAATTCAGACTGTACATTTAGGGTACTATAATGATTGCGATGACAGGATTGTGATGATACCGTGCCTGTTTTTTTACAGGGGGTTAAACCATGCGGATAATCTTAACCTGGATCTTGTCACCCATTTTTTTTATTTCCACGTTGATCTGCTTTTCATTATACGAGATTTTATGTACGCCATATTTACCAGATGCAATAATTCTCTGGAGTTTTACCATATCCGACCGGGGCATCCGCCGGAAATCATCATCTACAAAAACGACAGTTGCCATGAGTTCTCCCTGCATGCATCCCATAAACAGGGATACATGGAATACCAACCATTTCACCGGGAAATGTATCAACTTTCTTGAAGGGATCTTTTCCGGGCGTTTAAAGGTCTTTTTTCAACCCGGTTTGTGGATTTAACGCGTATCTGCGATTTTTTATGAGGAAAGATTAAATATCGTATCCCTTCATATCCCTATATGATTTACTATGAGCAGGGAGAAGATTAAGGTTCCAGGTAACGTGTATGAAGAGCTGGTCGCTCTTGAGCGTGAGATCCATTTCACGCTGGACACCCAGGATACCGTGCGCCGGGCGGAAGACCGGGGGTATATGGCAGCGGCAAACTGGATCCGGCAGAACGAGAATGCATATAAGGTCGGCTTCTCGTGGGGATTTGAACCCGAGGCTGCTGAATCGCACAGTATGATCCGGGACGTTCCCGAACGGGAGGAACCGGCCCAGCGGAGGACTGTCTCCCACCCGCCACCCATTCAGGCCAGCCGGCCCCAGCCCCAGCCAAGCCGGTCTCCCATACGGAAATCTTCATCCAGCTCCGGCAGTGGGAATGGCATTATTGCAGGGATCAAAAACTGGATCAATAAATATTTTTGATCTTCACTCTCCATTTTTAGCGGGAACCGGTACACCGGGAAATACTTTTATCTAGGAAGTTACGATTTTTATGGCACGCGAACTCAGCGAAAAGGATATTGCAATCCTAAAAAAACTCGCACCTGAATGCGGGGATCTCACCTGTGGCGGATCGGGACACCAGTTCCACGCGATCCTGCCCCCGGTCTCCAACCATTTTGCAGAAAGTGCCGAGGATTTTACAGGAAGGATCAGCAGACTTTCCGATGATGAACTGGCATACATAACTGAAAAGATCCTCACTGGGGATGAAGGGCTTGGGTGTGTGGAGGTCGAGGACGCGGAAGCGCTCGTGAAACTCATCCATGACCGGATCTCTCCGGAGATGGCAAATAAAGTGATCGCAGCCTACGAATCCGGCGCTGAATGCGATCGCTGATCCCGCCACTGTAATCGATCCTGTCATGACCGATATTACCCCCCTGCTCCTGGCTTTGGGCTCACCTGCGGTAAAGACCAGACGCGATGCAGCTGCCCGGCTTGGCACCTCCGGCGACCCTGCAGCAATGGCACCGCTCGTGCAGGCACTGACCGATACTCACCCGGCCGTCCGCCGGGAAGCAGCTCAGGCGCTCGGGCGGCTGGATGACTACCGGGCGGTACCGGGCCTCATCACCATGCTTGCCGATCCCGATCCTGACGTCAGGGCCGGTGCAATCTCTGCGCTCGGGAAACTGAAGGACCGGCGGGCGGTCATCCCGCTCGCCGGCTGCCTGAACGACCGCGATGACCGGATCCGTACCGGGGCGGCGGAGGTACTGGGCAGTCTTGGCGACCAGCGGGCAGCAGGACCGCTCATGAACGCAAAAAACGACACCTTCGAAGGCGTTAGGGATGCGGCATCCCGCGCCCTTGCCCGGATCCGGAAAAAGGCGTAACACCCGGCCATCTGCACCGGCCCACAATTTTTTATCCCGCATCGTCTACTTACTGGTACCTGTAAGAGTGTGTGTCATGCCAGAAAATCCCCCCGCTGCAAATACACCGGTAAACCAGCCCGGTCTCGAATACATCATCAAGTTCTTCGCGCTCGTCCCGATGGCACTCTACATGATCGTCGCTGCACTGCTCACGATCATCGCGGTCTTCTCAGTCTTCGATGCTGTGAAGATGATCTTTAATATGATCCTCGACCACGACGTTGCAGATGGTATCACGCTGGTGATCAACTCCCTGCTCCTCACGATCACCATCATCGTGCTCTTTGAGACGGTCACGGTCTATTTCAGGACCAAGCACGTCGAGGTGCGGGCGCTCCTTATCGCCGGCCTCACGGGTATGGTCAGGCACATCCTGATCTTCAACGTATCGACCACCAACGATGTATACATGATGTTTGCCGCTGTGGCCCTGCTCGCGGTTCTTATCGCCGGCATTGTCCTTGTAAAAAGCGAAGTGACGGCATCCCCGGTCTGATTTTTTTATATGCACCCTTTACACCCACTGCCGCTTTTTGTACCATCACGAGGATTTTATGGATGCGCCGTCCACTGATGGATACAGGGGAGATCTGATGCCCGCCATCATCGAAGCCGAAAACCTGACCAAGACCTACAACGATACGGTTGCCGTCAGCCATATCAGGTTCAGGGTAAACAAAGGCGAGATCTTCGGCTTCCTAGGTCCAAACGGCGCAGGAAAGACCACCACCATGCGGATGATCGAGTGCATCTCGCCCCGCACCTCGGGTACACTCCTCGTGTTCGGCATGGATCCCGACAAGAAACCGGCTGAAATCAAACAGCAGATAGGTGTCGTCCCGCAGGAGACGAACCTCGATCCGGACTTCACGTGCGTGGGAAACCTGCTCACCTATGCCCGGTACTTCGATATCCCCCCAGCTGAAGCAGAGAAAAGGGCCGGGAACCTGCTTGCGTTTGTGGCGCTCACCGAGAAGCGCGACTCATCCATCGAAAAACTCTCGGGAGGCATGAAACGCCGGCTCATCCTTGCCCGGGCGCTCATCAACAACCCCGGACTGCTCATCCTGGACGAGCCGACCATCGGCCTCGACCCGCAGGCACGCCACCTTATATGGGAACGCCTCCGGCTTCTCAGGGCGCAGGGCAACACTATCGTTCTTACCACCCATTATCTCGATGAGGCGGCCCGGCTCTGTGACCGACTTGTGATCATGGACCACGGTACGTTCCTTGTCGAAGGAACACCTGCAGATCTTGTCCGGGAACAGGTGGGAAGCGAAATCATCGAGATGGACAACACGCCCGAAGTGGTCGCCTGCCTTGAAGATCTTGGCGTGCCCTGTGAAATCCTTGGCGACCAGGTTCAGGTGGCAACGGACGCGTCCCGGGAGCTCGCAAAGACCCTGCTCGACCGGTGCAAAAAAAGCAGGGTGAGCACCCGGCCGGCGACGCTCGAAGACGTGTTCCTGAAACTGACCGGGAGGACGCTCCGGGAGTAACATGCCGTCCATCTGGTCGTTTCCCCGTATCACCCGTCGCGCAGGAAAGGTCTGGCAGCGCAACCTCGAGGTCTTTTTAAAGACCTGGAAGGTGAACTTCTTTCCGCCGTTTATCGAAGCTTTCCTCTACCTCTCCGCCATCGGTCTCGGGATCGGGACATACGTGGGTGTAATCGACGGCGTGCCGTATATCACCTATATCGCACCGGCCATCCTTGCGATCTCGGTGATGAACTCCGCATTCTTCGAGTGCACGTACGGTTCCTACGTGCGGATGTACTACCAGAAGAGTTTTGACGCGATCATCGCGACGCCGCTCTCAATTGAGGACGTCATCGCAGGAGAAATTCTCTGGGGCGCGACCCGGAGTGTCATCTCGGTTGCCGTCATGCTGCCAGTACTCGTTGCATTCGGGGTCATCTCGCTTCCCTTCTCCCTTTTTGCCATCCCGCTCGCGTTCCTTGGCGGGCTCATGTTTGCAGGCCTCGCGATGTGCTTTACCGCGATCACGCCGAGCATCGACACGCTCAACTACCCTTCGTTCCTGCTCATTACACCCATGATGCTCTTCTCGGGTACCTTCTTTCCCCTTTCGGTCCTTCCCGCGATCTTCCAGTATGTGGCCCTTGCAGTATTCCCACTTACACACCTTGTGGCGCTCATGCGGATGGCGACGCTCCCCTCGGTAAGCGCATTACTGCCGCTGCATATCGCGTGGATACTTGCCGCTACCGTAATATTCTGCGTAATCTCGATCAACCTGATGAGACGCAGGCTGATCGTGTGATATTCTGATGCCCCAAAATTACCGGAACCCGATCTGTTCTTTCGGGCGCCGGGCTGGGAAATACTGCTGCCAGAGGGGATCTGATGCGCCGGCCGCTCCATCAGGATGATTCTCCACCGGCGGCACCGAATAGCCGGCCTCCCGGATGGTGCGGAGCGCATCGTCAAGCAGGGCCACCTCCCGTTCAATATCAGCAAGAGGGAAATCACGGCGCAGTTCCAGCAGGAGGATCGCGATCTCATCCCTGATGGAGAGATCTGCGCTTCCCTTAACACCGCACATGCCCAATTCGTGGTAGCAGAGCAGTGTCCGGTACGCTTCCACGTACGCGGACAGGTCAAGGAAGAGTTCTTCGCGGAAGGTCCGGCCTCCCTGATGTTCGAGAGATTCCAGATCCCGGGTGATGCGGTCGTACTCCGCCAGGGATCCCATGAGCGCGGCGTTGCCCCTGAACGGGGCCAGGACTTCATGCAGGGGATACTGTTCGAAATACGGCGCGCCGGCCCGGTACCTCCCGAAACTACTTCGTTCAGCGGCGTGATCGCGGGTCTCCTGCACGGCCGTGTCGTACTGGTGCAGGCGGTGCCTGATAGCGTCGGTGGTTGGTGTGTCCATGGGGTTACCTGCAGATGTATCGGTAAATCGGGAAACAAATGAGTGAAAAACTGCTCCAGATATTGCCGGTTTTTCCTTAAATATGTTGATTCCCCCGTCACTTTCCTGGAACCCGAAACACGAAAAATATCCGGGATCCGCACCCGGCGGTGATGACTGCACAACAAAAAGGCTACTACCTAGCCCGGCGTACAGTAGACGGATTCATGAAAAGTCTGCGCCAGTTTGTCTTTTTCTTCCTGCTCTCCTGTACAGGACTGCTCTGGGCAGCGTTTCTGCTCTTAAACAGCAGTTGGTTTTGGCCGGGGCTCGCGATGATCGGTCTTATTCCTGCAACAAACGTTGTCGTGCTCATCCTCTGGCTGAGAAGTTAGGTTCTGGTTCCGGTGATCCGGAGCACGAAGAGCTCCTCGTCCTCAACGGTCTGCCGCCGTATCACGTCTGCAGAAAAATTGTGACCGACAAAGATCTCCCTGACTGCGGAAAGCCCGGTGAGCGAGGAGATCAAAAGGAGTATCCTGCCCCCCGGGGCGAGTACATCACCGACAGAGATGGCAAACCGCTCAATCACCGCCCGCCCGGTGGCGCCGCCATCCAGCGCATATTCCAGCCAGTCGTCGATGCGTTCATCCGGCTGTGTCGGGAGATACGGCGGATTGAAGATAACCAGATCAAAGGTGCCCCTGATGCCTGAACAGAGATCACTCTGCACCACATCCAGTCCTTTCCCTCGTGCACAAAAGACCGCGTGGGGGTTGATATCGGTCGCCACAATATCGCAGTCCTGCACCAGTGCCGCAGCGATGCTCCCTGAACCGGTGCCGAGCTCCAGCACCCGGTCCCCGGGTTTTACTTCGGCCTGTGCTGCGGCAAGAAGCAGGAACGTGTCAGCCTCGGGCTGGTACACCTGCGCAGGATCGTAAGGCATGACACAAAAATAGGGCGGGGGGGTTGAAAAGGGATCGCCCGCACTTCCGACATCTCCCTTGCCACGTACACAAAACAATATCATCGAGCAGGTAGAAACGAAGATCAAATGGACAACATAATCCTCAAATGGCTGGTCGATCTTGCACTGGGCATCTCCTTTTTTGTTTGCTTCATCACCGGCCTTTTGAAATACACGGTACTGCTGCAGGTAACCGGGCTCAGTAACGTGGTCCTTCCCTCCGCATTCATCTCAGATCTCCATGACTGGTCTGGTATTATCCTCGGTCTCCTCGTCTTCCTCCACCTGTACCTGAACCGCCGGTGGATCATTACCATGACACGGAAAATACTTACCAATACCCCATCGGATCCCTGAACGCCGGCATAGAGTCAACCGGTAGTTCGGGAAAACAATGAGATCTGATAAAAACTCTGGGTTTGGGTTCCCTGAATTCCGGTACTCTGCTGTTCCCGGTTCTACCGGTAAACCTTCTGATGTATGCTTAATGAGCCGGTTCGGACACGTGCCGGTCTCGATTCTCTCACGGCGTATTCACGCATTTTATTAACGGATTCTACCCCCATTTGGGATGCGGCCTGCGTAACGTTCCGCAGTGATCTAGACTCTACATTTTCCGGGATAGCATAAACCTACCGGTAGTTTATACGGAGAAAGATAGCGTTTTGCCTGAACGGTTACACCCAATAGGGGAAATAGCGGGGGAAAAATATCGGTTTCGGGTTTTTGCCTGAAATTTCGGGAGTGTAAGAAAAAATCCTGAATAAATCATGAGGTTCTGCGAACCATAGACCTGAACCCGCCGCAGGGCTTCCTGCCGGGGGAGACAGATCTCATCATCCATACCTAAAGTCCCAAAGAGAAAAACGTCTCAAAATGGAGCCCATTTGCAACAATTTACATCGGGATAAGATAAGGAGGAGAATCTTACTCGAAATTTGCTATCGTTGCAAAATCTTCAAGGTACAGTTCTTCCGGCCGACTCTGGAGGATTTCGCCGGGAAGTGCGTCAATCACCCGTTCCGCCCATGCGTGGTCAAGGATGCCTGAAGAGCCCCGAAGACCGTTCCGCACCGTCTTTCGCCGGTGAGTGAAGAGTGCCAGCACCACATTTGCATACCGTTTCTTGTCGTTGACCCCGAAGATCGGCGGGCGGGGGACAATCTTCACGACCATCGAATGAACCTGAGGTTTTGGCGAGAAACAGGTAGGCGGGAGCGTGAAACACCGCTGGACGGTCGCATAGGTCTGGATCATGATTGAAAGCCGGCCACAGTCCTTCGTGCCTGCCGGGGCGACCATACGCTCGGCAAACTCCTGCTGGAACATCAGCACCGCCACCGAAAAGCCGATATCGAGAAGCCGGAAGGTAATCTTCGATGAAACTGAGTACGGGAGGTTAGAGACCACCATCTTAAACGGGGGGAGCTCGCACCGGGTCGCATCCCCGTGCGTTATCGAGAGCGTTCCCTTCTGGATCTCTTCAGAAAAAATTTCGGCAAGCACTTCACAGAGCTGCCCGTCCAGTTCCACCGCATGGACAATGGCGCCCCGGTCAAGCAGGGCCCGGGTCAGCGCCCCGTTTCCCGGCCCAACCTCAAGGACCGTCTTTCCCTTCACGTCCTCAAGGTCCGCGATCCGGTTTATCGCGTTTTTATCGATAAGAAAATGCTGGTCGTGACGGGCTTTCATTTCGTGGTAAATAGATGGTACTTGACGTCCTTGTCCTGCAGCTCTTCGAGGATCCGCGCCTGGATCATCTTCTCCGGGTGGGGGATCGACTTGATCCGGGTCGAAATATCCACAAAACTCTCAAAGGGCTTTTTGTTCCTGGACTCGAGGACTTCCCACATCAGTTTCTTCCCGATACCAGGCAGAAGGTGGAGCATGTGGAGTTTGGGCGTGATCGAGATCGCCTTGTTAAAAAACGTGACAAAATCAACTTCCCGCTCTTTGACGACCTGCTCGATCATGAACGGCAGTTCGCCTTTTGCCGTGGGAGTCAAATCGTCGTAGCTGATCCGGCGCTTCACGCGTTCGATCTTGTCCCTCTCGGAATCGCCGATATAGACCTTATCGTGGAGGTTGATGACGATACCGGGTTTGGGGATCAGTTCCAGTAACTTGAACTGCTCAAGCCCCATTGCCTGCACAACAGGTTCACGCTTAAACTGGGGCCGCGGATCGTCAGCGTGCCCTTTCATGAGCACATCCAGTACGATCGCGTTGACCTCTTTTTTCTCGGCCTTCATGAGTGAACACCTCTAGAAGTGTGCCATGACAAGGTCGATAATAGAATCTATCTCAGCGGGATCGAGCGTGTACCGCTCTTTCGCAAAGATCGCCCGCACTTCATCACGGCTTTTCGGCATGATATTTGCGATACGGTAGGCGATCTCCGGCTTCATCTTCTCGAGCTTGAGAAGCTTGTCCACGAGTTCCTTGGATTTCTCGGGAGTTGTCTTCGCAAGCTGATTGGCATGTTCCATACACCGCCTGAACTCATAGGACATCTCCCTCTCGGCAGCGATCCTCTCTGATTCCACGCCCAAAAGAACCGCGCGGAGTTCAGGGAGCGTAACCTTTTCTTCGCTAAGAATACCCTTCACTTTCATGCCAATCACCTGACAAATGAGTTTACTTTTGTGCTTTTAGATGTTGCGGTCGTGCAATGACCGTCTTTTCCGCATTGCCGTCATGAATGGTGAGCATCCATGCGCGACCGCGTCTGCCAATCACGGTGCCCGTAAGCCCGTGGAAACGGCGGTGCGGCATTCCCTTCTGGATGCTTGAGTTCACTACGATGTGAACCTTGTCGCCGACCTCAAACTTCTGGATAACGGAGGTGACCGGCGGCAGACCGCGCTGTCGTAAATCTTTCTTGAATTTATACCGTGTTTTCTTTCTGGGTCCATTGTGGTGTGCCATTGTTTAATCTCCCTCCTTTGGTCCTTCTACTTGCACGACATCAAGACTGGTGACGTGCGCCGATCGTTGCAGGATCTCGGCAAGACTCGGGATGGTCCTACCCTGATCGCCGGATATGAGTTCCTTGATGTAGAGGCCGGCTTCGCCCAGGACTTCAAGGACGAACTTTCCGTCCTGCTCCCCTACATACTCAACATCCAGGACTTTACGCTCCCGGACCTTATCAGCTCTCCGGTGAGCGACCCGCATGGGCGTGCGCTGCTGTATTGTGACGCCCTTTAAGGTTTTCAGGGCATTTGCGAGTTCTCCCGCAGATACCTGCCCTTCAACCTCAACCAGGATCCTGTATTTTTTATGCGCTTTACTTGATTTAAGAGTTTCCACATCCGCCCGGTCGCTCCAGTGCGAAAGGGCAACCGAAACCCGTCCTTCTGCAGTCCGGTTGATCTCCGATTCAAGGGCGGCAAGATCCATGGTGCGCTTTCTGGGGGCGATGACTTCAAGGATAAACGGCCTGCCGGTCCCTACGCAACGGGCGTCGATATCTTCCCTGCCGGCCCCGTGCAGCACAGCATCCTCCGCATCGAAGGCCTCAATGACCGGCCTGCCGATCAGCTCTTCCACCGAGTCCAGGTACTGCTTGCCGGTATAGTTGCACTTTTCGCAGCCGGCCCCTTTGCAGGCCCGGCAGTTCCAGTGGGTCTGTGGGATACCGCGCTCGAACTTCTGGTACCTGCCATAGAACAGGATCGAGCTTATCTGGATATCGACCATGCCAGTCGCCGGGTCAAGCAGGGCGGTGATATCGGGTCGTTTGAAGTCCACAGTCTTTCCCGTGAGCGCCGATACTGCTTTTCCCACCTCCCGGTTCACCTCGGACTTGAACGGTTCCGGTTCGCCAAGGGAGAGATCGCTCCAGACCATCTCCTCGTTCTCTGCAACCAGCGGCGGGACCCGGCAGCCGACAAGGAACGTCGAGTACTCAAACCCCTCCATCGCGGCAACCACTTTTTGCGCCCATTCGGGCACCGCATCAAAGAAGTTGCCGCAGATCCAGCAGGTGCCCGAGAACCGCTCGTACGGCTGGTTTAAGGCCAGTGCCCGTGCAATCCTGAGCCCACGGCCCCGTTCATCATCAGAAAGACCATGCGAGCGCTTGCCAAAGAACCGCCCGAGGCAGTGATCGCAGCAGTCCCCGTAGGTGAGAATCTTTTCGACCTGTTCGTTTATTTCCATCCGTTTTTCCTCCGGTCAATCTCATTTGAGATGACCGTAATCGTGTGATCGGCATGCAGGCAGACCGGCCCGACCGAATAACGCAGAGCGTCCTTCACGAGCGCCTCCTCGGAGTCTGTAAAATTCTGGTGATCCGAGAGCAGGAATGCATCCGGGACGGCCGGAACCGTTCGGATATCGGTGCCTTTCTCGTCAAGCACCGCAAACGTGTGCTCCGTGAACAGGCGCTCAAGGCCGCCGTTTCTCACGTACACCCCGGGGGATGCTTCGCGAAATTCACTCCCGCAGGGAATGGAGAGCGCCTTTTTGATAAGTGCCCCAGCACTCCGTTCAACAGGAGAGAGCGACCGTATCCCGCTTCCCTGGAACTGCACGGTCTTTGGCCCCTTTGGCCCGCCGAGGAGGACAAGGGAGCAGTCCACGTCCCGGCGCAGGTCGTGCGAGAGGAACAGCGATGCGGTCACACACCGGCAGAGCACATCCATGCGCCCTGCCCCCGGGAGATCGTTTAAGGAAAACTCCCCGTCCGTGCGGGCAAGATGCCCGACAATCGCAAACGAGGTCATTTCACTGCATTCCGGAGAAGCGTTTCATCAGGCGCTGCATGTTGAATTTCCCGCCGCCACCTGCACCCCGCAGCCCCTTGAGGGTCTTGTGCATCATCTTGTAATATTTTAAAAGTTCCCGCACTTCCTCTGGGGTGCCGCCGGCGCCCCGGGCGATCCGCTGCATCCGGGAACTGTTGATGAGGCCGGGATCGTCAAGTTCCTTTGGCGTCATCGAGTCCATGAGGATCCGGTACCGCACCATCTTGGTACTCGTGACATCGTAAACTCCCTCGGGAAGCTGCATGTTCCCCATCGGGAGCATGCTCATGATCTGCTTTAAGGGGCCCATCTTGTTGAGGGCTTCGAGCTGCTTGTACATGTCGCGGAGGGTGAAGTGGCCCTTCATCATCGCTTCCATGTCCACCTCCTCAGCCATCTGGGCCTCCTGGACCTTCTCATAGAGTGCCTGGAGATCGCCCATCCCGAGGAGCCTGGAGATAAAACCGTTCGCATCGAAGCGTTCGAGGTCTTCGATGGTCTCTCCCGCCCCAATAAAGACAATACCGCTCTTTGTCTCGGCAACGGCAGAGAGGGCGCCGCCGCCTTTTGCAGTGCCGTCCATCTTGGTAATGATCACGCCGTCTATCCCGATC
>NZ_JBAVMX010000117.1:0-2208 GCF_049690535.1 Methanoregula sp.
CGCTGCTCAAATTCCTGTCCTATTTCTGGGGCCCGATCCCGTGGATGATCGAGGCAGCCGCCATCCTGTCGGCAGCAATTTCGAACTGGGAAGACTTTGCTGTAATTCTCCTCCTTCTGATAACCAATGCGGTTGTCGGATTTCTTCAGGAGAGAAAAGCGGAGAACGCCATCGAACTCTTAAAAAAACAGCTTGCGCCCAATGCCCGCGTGCTCCGGGACGGGACATGGCAGGAGATCCCGGCCCGCGAACTCGTGCCCGGAGATAGTGTCCATATCCGGCTCGGGGATATTGTACCGGCAGATGCAGTCCTTGGCAAGGGAAACTACCTCCTTCTTGATGAAGCAGCGCTGACCGGTGAATCCCTCCCGGTCGAAAAGAAGCCGGGCGATACAGTATACTCCGGATCCATCGTCCGTCAGGGCGAGATGGATGCAAGGGTCACTACAATCGGGGGAAATACCTTTTTTGGCAAGACTGCCCGACTGGTTCAGGTAAAATCTCCGCGAAGCCATTTCCAGGCCGCCATCGAACGGATCGGCAATTATCTCATTATTCTCGCTGTCGTGCTGGTCAGCATCATTTTTATCGTCGCCCTCATACGATCCGAATCCTTTGTAGACACACTTCAGTTCGCCCTCATCCTGGTCGTAGCGGCAATTCCCGCAGCACTTCCTGCCGTAATGACCGTGACCATGGCTGTCGGGGCCGTGGCCCTCGCAAAAAAAGAGGCGATTGTCAGCCGGCTTTCTGCCATCGAAGAGATGGCAGGGATGGATATTCTCTGCTCCGATAAGACCGGGACAATCACACAGAATTCCATCAGCATCGGTGAGATCAGGACTTTCCCCGGGGTTTCCGAACAGGATGTCATTATCGCAGCGGCACTGGCCTCAAAAAAAGAGAGCAATGATCCGATTGATATGGCGGTTTTTTCGCGGTATGATCATCTCACCCCGCCACCAGATACTGCAGGTCTGGAAGTCCCGGATTTTGTCCCCTTCGATCCCGTATCCAAATTTTCAAAGGCCACGGTCAGGGAACGATCGGGCAGATCGTTCGAAGTAGCAAAGGGAGCGCCGCAGGCAATTGCGTCCCTTGTTGGGACGGCCGGGGTTCTGGTCCCAACACTGGATGCGTGGGTTGTGGGGTTTGCACAGAAAGGGTTCCGTGCTCTCGGGGTAGCCCGGACCGACAGCACCGGGGCATGGCAGTACCTTGGCCTGATCGGGCTGTTCGATCCGCCTCGGGAGGATTCTGCGGCAACCATTACCGAGGCTAAAAAACGTGGCGTGAACGTGAAAATGGTGACCGGGGATCACATTGCCATTGCTCATGAGATTGCCGGGCAGGTTGGCCTCGGCCAGAACATCATTCCCCGGACTGCACTTGTTGCCGGTGATGGGGACGAGTCCCGGAAACAGATGGAGGCCGCAGACGGGTTTGCCCAGGTTCTCCCTGAAGACAAGTTCCGGATTGTGAAAATCCTTCAGGGTGGCAACCATATTGTCGGGATGACCGGGGACGGCGTGAATGATGCGCCGGCACTCCGGGAGGCGGATGCCGGTATTGCCGTCGCCGGTGCAACAGATGCTGCAAAATCTGCTGCTGATATCGTCCTGACAAAACCCGGGCTCTCGGTGATCATCGATGCGATCGAGAGGAGCCGGGAAATATTCCGGCGGATGGAAAATTATGCGGTCTACCGGATCGCCGAGACAGTCAGGGTCCTGATCTTTTTAACACTCTGTATCGTGCTCCTGAATTTTTACCCGGTTACTGCACTCATGCTGGTTGTGCTCGCTATCCTCAATGACCTTCCCATCATGATGATCGCCTTTGATAATGCACCGGTCGCAGCAAAGCCCGTGCGCTGGCAGATGAACCGCATCCTGACCCTCGCTTCGATTCTTGGGCTTCTCGGTGTGGTTTCAAGTTTTATCCTTCTCTGGGTGGCACGGGAATATTTCCATCTTGATCCCGGCGTCATCCAGACGCTCATCTTCCTCAAGCTCGCTGTTGCCGGTCACATGACGATATACCTTGCCCGTACCGGCCAGCAGCATTTCTGGGAACGGCCTTTGCCGGCGTTCGCTCTTTTTGGCACTGCAGAAATAACGCAAGGGGCCGCCACTCTCATCGCGATCTACGGTGTTTTCATCATGACGCCCATCGGGTGGTCACTTGCACTCATAGTCTGGGGCTATG
>NZ_JBAVMX010000118.1:0-3185 GCF_049690535.1 Methanoregula sp.
CTCGAAACTGGTATCCGGGGTGACACCACTGTTTATTGCAAAACTGCAGAATGAATGTGCCTGTGCTTCGCGGACACGGGAGAAAAACGCGTCCGGTGTTGTCAGGGGCGGAATAGTGTTCGGCTGGTCGACAAACACCGTCACCCCGCCGGCAAGAGCGCTCATGCTGCCGGTTGTCCAGTCCTCTTTTGCCGACTGGCTCCCGCCCCGCATATGGACATGGACATCGACAGCGGCCGGAAGAACAAAAAGACCTGTGCAGTCGATCACACGGTCTGCTGCTGTCCCGGCACCGATATGAACCACGTGGCCATCCTGTACCGTGATATCTGCCTTTCGTCCTTCAGGGGTTTGGACATTTTCAAGGACGAGGGTAGGCCGGCGTTCCATGAAGATATGATCAGCACCGGACCATATAGCCATGCTGTTTTGAGGGGGTGCCTGAAAAACAGGGGCCGGGGAATACAATACTTTTTCTGTCACGTTTCTGAATGAGTATTATGCTGTGCCGGAGAAGCCGGGGGCAGTCTTTTTGCCAGGACTCCCTGCAGCGGATCCGGGGCTTATGGGGGAGATCATGGATAAGATCATAAAAGTTACGCTGGGACTCTTCGTTATCATTCTGGTCCTTTTTGTGTCTGTCGTGTCATACACGGCGTATGTCAATATGTCGTACAGGAACTCGCTCACCGGTACGTATGAGTATAACTGCACTATCACAACCAATACCGTCCTTTCAAATGTCACGCTCTTTTTACCGGTTCCTGCAGACATGACCGGCAACTCTCCGGTCATTTCACAGATCAGCCGTCAGCAGGTCACCGGGGTTCCTGAAGACTGGACACTCACACTCTTTGATACCGGCAAGTCAACCCTCCTGGAAGTATCAGCGCCACGGATCGGACAAAATACTTCCAGTGAAAGCACACAAACGACAAGCATTACGTTCGAAGTAAACGCATCTTCGCAAACCCTGATCGACACGCGTTTACCTTTCGAGAATGCAGCAGTCTTCCGCCCGGTTCAGGATATCAATACGGTTGCATGTCCGGCAGGCGACGCATCAACAGGAGGTACTCAAGAGTGCTCTGAATATCTCACCAGCACCTACGCTGATTATACGGCTGCACCCTCTGCGTCAGTGAGCATCAGTGCCAGTCTTGAAGCGACAAATTCCTGGACCATCTTTGCCCCGGAGTTCAATGGCTACAAAAACCGGATTGATGTATTGATGCACGGTGACAACCATGGATGGGTGACCACTAAGGGCTGGCTTGAATCCGGTATCGGTGCGTATGATGCACCAATGACAACCTCCTGATTTTTTTACCCGCCCTTAAAAAGGCTAACATTTTCGGTACAAGCCGATATCATATCCCAAAACACACACTGCACATTCCCATGGACAAACACCCTGAACCGACAACCGGTGGAAAGTACCGGAATGCCATACACCCCGGAGATACGGTTGATATTATCCTCAAGACTGACCAGCGGAGCGGAAAACTGACACGAGGCATCGTACAGGAGATCCTGACAAATTCCTCGTTCCACCCGCACGGAATCAAGGTCAGGATAAAGGACGGCCGCGTCGGGCGGGTTGCAGGGATTGTTAGTCAGAATTCCCACGAAACCTAAAAAACGTTGAATATGACGCTAAAAAAAAGCATTACCTTTTTTATTTCCAGTCATGGGTGATGATCGAATTACCCTCCTCTTTTTTGCGCTCGATCTGCTGCTTAAGGATTGCAAGCATATCCGGTGTGATCAGTTCCCCGGTCATCACGTACAGCGACTTTTTTTTGGTGTTGGGATCGGTCTCGTACGTCACCACAAAATCCTCGTGGTTGGCCAGAGCGGAAATCACCAGCTCCGGCAGGGTGTCAATCAGGGATTTTTTTGTTCGCAGCCGGTGTTTTTTTACCAGAGTCATAGATGAGTGTATCCAGTTATTAGCCGATAAGGTCTTGTCTCCGGGGAACGCACCGGCCCCGGTCGGACTCATAATGAAACTCTTCCGGGAAATCAGGATGTATGCGAGGGATGGGAGTCGAACCCATGAATCCCTGCGGAACTGGATCTTAAGAGGCCCATTATGGACTCCAATTTGTCATCCAATTCTTTAAAATGGTTATTTTCAAAATTGGACATGTCAGTTTGTTCACAGGTTTTCAATTTGATCAGAAGTCCACCATCGATTTTGTAAACATCGATTGGCTGTCCTATAAGTGAGGGATCGTAGCCTCTTGGCAAACGTATCATTGGTGCGCGGTAATTCGGTTTAGGATAATACTGTTTTATTTCAGTGGTGCAAATCAGTTTCATAATATCACCTCTGTTCTTTCCTTCGAAGGAATGTAGAATAAGGGACTTTGATCTCTTCGGCTATCTCTTTGTAATTCATCCCCTCATCGTGAAGGTGCTCAACATATTTCCAATTAATTTCAATGAATGGCCTACCAAGGTGTTTTCCTTCTGCCTTTGCCCTCTGCATCCCGACTTTAGTTCTTTCAATGAGGTTTTCTCGTTCTCTCTGCGCGCACCATGCCATGACCGAAATAACAAGTTGTCTTATTGAGGGATCGCATTGGAGCCATGACTCATTGGGAGAGATTGAGGTAACACAGATGCCTTCTCTATCGAAATCACGCAGGATTGTAAGAGTATCAGTTAGATCCCTCCCAAGTCTAGAGAGTTCAGAAGTGTAGATATGAGACACATCATTGGATTTGATGAAGTCTATCATTTTCTTGAACCCTTTACGTTCATAAGGAGATACAGAGCCAGAGATACCAACATCCGTGAAGATGTGCTCCTTTGCAACTCCCTTCTTAATCAGTTCACGAATCTGGTTTTTTTCATGTTCTGATGTAAAGGAGGTTCTTACATATCCAACGATCATTATGCACCTTTATGATCGTTTATTGTTTTGATATTATTTAAGGAAGATCCTAAAATTATGACGCTTATATGGCATCGGTTATGATAACCGCCCCAGTCATGAAAATCATTTCAACTTCTTTAAATAGCATTATGACGTATAGTGATAGTCCGAAAACAGATCAGTGTGCTACAATAAATAAGCCCGATATGGCAGGAGAAATCATTCCGCGAAATGACTCCCTCTTTTCAAAATACTAGCACATGACTGCGACGGCAGCAAAAAGGAGGAAACTATTTTGGAT
>NZ_JBAVMX010000119.1:0-35813 GCF_049690535.1 Methanoregula sp.
TCGAGCACAATCTCGAAGTGTTCCTGTTTTCCTGCGGGGTTGTGGCCCTGACACTCTCCGGCCTGATCGTCATTCCCGGTGAACAGACCGGCTGGAGCCAGGCCATCGTACAGGAAGCGCTCCTCTCCCCGCTGCAGGTCGCGAGCATCTTTGGGATCCCGATTGGTATCGTCCAGATCGTTCTCGTATTCGGCCTTGTGCTCTACTTTTTCTACCACCGGCTCCAGTCAGCAATCGTGGGGATGGTCGACCGGCTCTCCCTCAGGTGGATCGTCTTCCTGCTCATCGTCGTCCTCGGCCTTGTATCGAGTATCATCTCTGCCATCCTTGCCGCGATCATCCTTGTCGAGATAGTAAATGCCCTCCCCGTGGTCAGAAAAGCGAAGGTGGAGATCGCGGTGGTATCCTGCTTTTCCATCGGTCTCGGGGCCGGCCTCACCCCGCTCGGCGAGCCCCTCTCCACGATCGTGGTCTCAAAGCTCACGGGTGCCCCCTACTATGCCGGGTTCACGTTCCTCTTCGACCGGCTTGGTCTCTTTATTGTCCCTGCCATATTCGTCCTTGGGGTTGTCGGTGTCTTCCTCTTTGCCCGAAGCCATAAAGGCGATGAGAAACTCGAGTGCCGCGTCGAGCGCGAAACGATCCAGGAGATCCTGATCCGGGCCGGGAAGGTCTACCTCTTCATCATGGCGCTTGTTTTCCTCGGAGAGGGCTTCAAGCCGCTCATCCTTGAATTTGTCGTTTCGATCCCCTCCGCGGGACTGTACTGGATCAACATCGTCTCATCAGTGCTTGACAACGCGACGCTTGCCGCAGCGGAGATCAACCCGATGCTCTCGTCCCAGCAGATCACGAGCGCACTCATGGGCCTGTTGATTGCGGGCGGCATGCTGATCCCGGGAAACATCCCCAACATCATCGCGGCAGGGAAGATGGGGATCACAAGCAAAGAATGGGCAAAGATCGGGATCCCGCTCGGCCTTGTCCTGATGGTGGCATTCTTCTGCATTCTCTTTATTCCCGCGTGGCTTGGGATGGCCTGATCTTTAAGGAAGGGACCGGGCAACTCCATGTGGGGCCACTGTCGATGACAAAACACATGAACTGTCGCACGCTAATATGGACAGTAACAGTGTTCTCATGACTCCCGATATCCCGAAAGATGGCAACGAGGGTATTGCATTACTGATCAGCCAGCTTGACGACGCCGCGATGGAGAACCGCCATCATGCGGTTCTCGCTCTCTCCGAGGCCGGTGAAGTGGCGGTAAAGCCCCTGATCCGCGCCCTTGCCGCTGCAGGAAACGATGACAGCCGCTGGTACCGTGCGATTGCCCTCACAAAAACGGGTGTGCCCGCGATTGTGCCCCTCATTGCGGCGATGAAAGAGAACCCCGACCGCGAGTTCAGGCGCTATGCGGCAGCGGCGCTCGGCGAGATGGGGGAACCGTCGGTAGACCCCCTCATCGATGCAATGGCAAACGAGGACAAGGAGCTGCGGGGATTTCTGTCCCGGGCCCTCTGCAGGATCGGGAAACCCGCGGTCGGTCCGCTCACCCGACGGCTCTCCGATGCCAACGAGATCCTCCGCTCATGTGCCATGCTCACGCTCTGGCAGATGGGCGAGACCGGCCTCCCCTCCATGATCGAAAAACTCCACGATGACAAGAAGCCATAACTCCGACATCTTCACCCCCTGTTTTCGTGAAGATTCCCCCGATACCACAGTATAAATTTTAACGCTGCCAATCTTAACACTATGCTCATACTCTCCCCTGAGATGGAAGCGTACGGGAATACCCTCATGACCGGGCTTTCCCAGGCGATCGCCATCGCATCGGAGGCGCGTTCCCGCGGGCTTGACCCGAGCATGGCAGTCGAGATCCCGATTGCGAGCGACCTTGCCGACCGGGTCGAGGTGCTTGTCGGGATCAAAGGAGTGGCAGCCCGGATCCGGGAACTCGAAGCGCAGATGTCCCGTGAGGAAGTTGCGCTCCGGATAGGTGACGACTTTGTCGCAAAGATGTTCGGGGAGAAGAACAACGATGAGATCCTCGATCATTCCATCAGGACTGCGATGGCCCTTCTCACAGAAGGCGTGGTCTCGGCCCCGACAGAAGGGATCGCAAAAGTGGGTCTTGGCAAGAACGACGACGGCAGCCATTACCTGATGATCTATTACGCCGGCCCGATCCGGAGCGCCGGTGGGACGGCGCAGGCGCTTTCGGTGCTGGTTGGGGATTATGTGCGGGCCAAACTCGGGATTGGGCGGTATCATCCCCGCCAGGATGAAGTCGAGCGGTACATCGAGGAGATCCGGCAGTACAATACCATCATGAACCTCCAGTACCTGCCAAGCGAAGCTGAGATCCGGCTGATCGTGGAGAACTGCCCGGTCTGTATCGATGGCGAAGCGACAGAAAAAGAGGAAGTTTCGGGACACCGGAACCTCTCGCGGGTGGAGACAAACGCCGTACGGGGCGGGATGGCGCTAGTCCTTGCCGAAGGTATCGCGGGAAAAGCCCGCAAGCTCAAGAATAAGGTCGAGAAGATGAACATGGCCGGCTGGGACTGGCTGGACAAGCTCATCGCCGGAGCGGGAAAGCCGAGCGCAGAGTCTGAGGACCATGCCCCGGGGATCAAGCCGCTGGACAAGTACCTCCGGGATCTCATCGGGGGGAGGCCGGTCTTTTCCTACCCGATGCGAAAAGGGGGATTCAGGCTTCGGTACGGCCGCTCCCGCAATACCGGTTTTGCGACGGCCGGTTTCAACCCGGCGACGCTGTACCTGCTGGGGGGATTTCTCGCGGTCGGCACCCAGATGAAACTGGAACGCCCGGGCAAGGCCTGCGGTGTTGTGCCGGTTGATTCCATTGAGGGGCCGACAGTCCGGCTTAAAGGGGGCGAGGTGCTCAGGGTTGACGATGAAAAAACCGCGTTGTCCCTGGAAAACAAGGTCGAGAGAATCCTCGATGTCGGGGAGATCCTGATCGCGTACGGGGACTTCCTGGAGAACAATCACCCGCTTGTCCCCGCAGGGTACTGCGAGGAATGGTGGCTGCTTGAACAGAAACCGGGAACAAAACCGCCGCAGGATGAAACTGAAGCGCTTGCTCTTGCGAGAGCCGGGGGATACCTGTTCCCTGCCTATACCTGGTACTGGGACGATATCAGCGTCGACCAGATCCGGCTTCTTGCCGATACCGTATCAGGTGCCGGGAAGATAGAAGAGGACGTGCTGGTCACCCCCCTCGATCCGAATGTAAAAGAAGCCCTTGAGATCCTGCTTCTCCCCCACAAGGTGAGCGCCGGAACCCTGCGTATCCGGATGTACCAGGTATTTATCGCAAGCCTCGGCCTTGACGAGCACCTGAAAAAACGCGAGACCTGGAATACGGTACCTGCCGATGCCAGTCAGCTTGACCTTGTCATGCACGTAAGCGGACTCGCACTCCGGTCCCGATCCGGGATACGGATCGGCGGACGAATGGGCCGGCCCGGCAAGTCCAAGCCACGGAAGATGAGCCCGCCCCCGCACGCACTTTTCCCGCTCGGGGAGTCCGGGGGGGCCCGGCGCTCGTTCCAGGAGGCGTCGAGCCATACCGAGGAATCTGACGCCCACGCGACCGAGATCGATTTCCAGAAGGAAGGCGGCGTCATCGAGATCGAAGTGGGGCGGCGGCGCTGTCCCGGCTGTGGAGGGATCACCTACCTGAACCGGTGCCAGAAGTGCCAGACACATACGATCCCGATTTACACCTGCCCGAAGTGCGGTCACGAGCTCGCGACGGATCGCTGCCCGAACTGCGATGTGCCGGCCACCTGCAGCCAGAGGATCGCTTTAAACGTAAAAGCCGAGTACTCACAGGCAATGGAGAGGCTCGGGATCAAAAAGGACCGCATCGCGCTCGTCAAAGGGGTAAAAGGTGTCATCTCCCGGGAAAAGGCCGTTGAGGCGATGGAAAAGGGCATCCTCCGTGCCCTCCAGGACATCTATGTCTTCAAGGACGGCACGACCCGGTTTGACATGATCGATCTCCCGCTCACCCATATCCGCCCGGACGAGGTGCGGGTGCCGGTCGAACGGATGCGGGAGCTCGGGTACATCAGGGACATCAACGGCTACGATCTCCAGAACGGCACGCAGATCATAGAACTGCACCCGCAGGACATCCTCCTCTCAGATTCCTGCGCCGATTACATGATCAAGATCGCCCGTTTCATCGACGATGAGCTCACAAAAATCTACGGCCTTCCTGCGTTTTATAATGTAAAGACCCGGGACGATCTCGTCGGCCATCTCATGATCGGCCTTGCACCCCACACGAGCGCCGGGGTGCTTGCCCGGATCGTGGGGTTCACCCGTGCAAACGTCGGGTACGCCCACCCGTTCTTCCACGCGGCAAAGCGCCGGAACTGTTTCTTTGGCGACACCGTGATCGAGGTATCTGACGGTAAGTCTTGGGCGCGCCTCCCTATCCGGAAATTCGTGATGGAGAACTTTGATATCAGTAAGCCTGGCATCGACCGACTGGGCACCTACTATTCCGATCCGATGAGGACATATTACACCCGGACTGTGGATACCGCGGGAACGATGCACCTGCGGAAGATTACCTCGGTCTCCATCCACCGGGCGCCGGCAAACCTGATCCGGTTTACGACGACCTGTAACCGGCAGCTGATGGTCACCCCGGACCATGCGATGCTGGTCTGGGACGTGCAGTACCTCAGGAAGATCAAAGCCATGGAGGTAAAGGCCGGGGATGCCGTACCTGTATTCGAAGGCGGCGCCGTGATCACCGACCGGATCGCGAACGTGGAGACCGTTGCCTCCCTTGAGGACCGGGTGTACTGTCTGACCGTTGCAGAAGATCACACGCTTGTCGCAAATGGCATCTTCACCGGGCAGTGCGATGGCGATGAGGACTGCGTCATGCTCCTCATGGACGGCCTTTTGAACTTCTCGCGCTCGTTTTTGCCCCAGAACCGGGGCGGGACGATGGATGCCCCCCTCGTCCTTACGAGCCGGATCGATCCGGCGGAGATCGACAAGGAGTCCTTAAACGTGGATGTCGGGAAGGGGTATCCGCTCGAGCTCTATGAGGCCGGCCTTAAGTATGCGAAGGCGAAGGACGTCGAGCCGCTTATCGACCGGGTCGAACGGCGTATCGGGACCCCGCAGCAACTGGAAGGATTCTTTTTCACGCACGATACCTCGGACATATCATCGGGGCCGTTAGAGTCCACCTATACGCAGCTCAAGACCATGGCCGAGAAACTCGAGGCCGAACTCGATCTCGCCGAGAAGATCCGGGCGGTCGATGCGGACGATGTGGCTGAACGGGTGTTGAACACGCATTTCATCCGCGACCTGATGGGGAACCTTTCCGCGTTCTCCAAGCAGAAGTTCCGGTGCACCAAGTGCAATACGAGTTACCGAAGGATGCCGCTTGCCGGCAAATGTACGAAATTCAAGGGCAAAGGGATCTGCAATGGCAATATTATTCCGACCGTGCACGAGGGGTCGGTCAAAAAATACCTTGAAGTTTCCCGTGCGATGGTGAAAAAATACAAAGTATCCGAATATTGCCGGCAGCGGGTCGAGGTGCTCGATCTTGCCATTGAATCGACGTTTGGCGAGGAGAAACAGGAGCAGCTGGGCCTCGCCGATTTCATGTAATAGTTACAGAGGGCATACGTCACGGTGGCAGACTTTTTGGCAGCATCCCGCTTCGATCAATCATCTTATGTAGACCGTTCACCAACATTATTCGCACACAGACGCGAGGGTATCCAAGCTTGGCCAACGGAGGCAGACTCAAGATCTGTTCTTGAAGAAGTTCGCGGGTTCAAATCCCTCCCCTCGCATCCCGGCAGATGGCGTGAAATT
This sequence comes from Methanoregula sp., assembly GCF_049690535.1. GTDB lineage: Archaea > Halobacteriota > Methanomicrobia > Methanomicrobiales > Methanospirillaceae > Methanoregula. The sequence goes on from NZ_JBAVMX010000119.1 coordinate 5,893, forward strand.
TTTCCGTTTTCATGGTCTTTCTGTTTGTGGCGTTAGTCTCGCCCCTGCAGTAAATCATTAAGGTATTCACGATCTCTGGCGTAAATCTGGCGCCATAACGTGCTTTTGTTACCACGAGTCGGGCAGGGAACAAGGTTCTGGTGTGTTACGTGGGGCTTGATCCTACGGACCTCCTCCTGAAAGTGACTTTTTTCATTTGTGCTGTAGTGGAATTTTTGTATATGGTGTTTTCTTTATCTGATCTCCAGAGAGTAGCGCAAAAGGGTGGGGTGGGATTTTGGTCTGCCGAATGACTTCAACGTATGGATATTTTAATGCCCGGGGATCAGCTGAACAGATGATCTTTTAAACACAGAAATGTGATGCCTGGTCCGGCAGAGAACAGGTCATTAATCACCAAAAAAAATTATTCGAGTTTGATGAATGCCTTTGAGGATTGACCCAGAACAACTCCGCTGGGGATGATCTGCTCACCAAACGTACAATAGGGAGCATTGGTGTTCACCCGGATATAGTAAGTTCCTGGCGGCAGGCTGCCGATACCCCAGTCGTATGTCTGTGTCCAGTTTCCCGGGCTGATGGTTTGCTGAGTTATATATTTCCAGGTGGGGTTGGTTTGCGAGTTGTAGTAAATGGTCTCAGCGGCAACCCCGTTACCGGGGTACGTGATGTTCCACTGGAGTGGAACAACATTCGTGATTGTTGTATTCTGTACATGAAGATCGCTGACACCTATTACACAGTTATTGAAACCGGTATTGGAGTAGTTATACACACCGTTAACAGTCCCTTCGTTCATACCCATGGTCTCTCCGGTATTAAATGTAATAGATGACTGATTTCCCGGGATATTCATACTGCCCGGCTTCATGAGTCTGAATTCGAACGTGGTACTCCATGTCTGTCCGACGGTCATCTTTCCAATATTAAATATCAGGGTCTGGTTGTTGATCCATTCATCGGTCTGGTTGATCGCATAGATATTTCCGTTCTGATCCGTAACTAGGGTCGATGCGGTGGGATCGTATACATAGGCAAATACCTGGTTACCCGGGGTTATATTGGTGACATTGTTATAGGTCACAGCGACACTCTGCAGGTTTAATTCCATCGTGGTGTTCACACCTGCCGTATTTTGGATCTGGCCCTCTATCTGCTGGAATATACCTGTCATTGTGGTTGGATCAGGCGCGTAATACCATGCGCTCGGTGCTGACACCATACTTTGGAAAAATGCGGTATCATTGAGGTTATGACCGGAATTGTCTGGCGTGGGGAACTGGATCCCATAGATGGTTATTCCCTGGCTTTTTGCCCGGGTGGCTGAATCGAGAGAGGCAGCTTTCCCGATATCGCTTTCATCCTCCCACCAGAGGTTGGGGCCTTCTGAGGTACCTGTTCCATTACGAGGATTCCAGTCGGAGGGCCAGTACGATTCCTTCGAGCCTGGCGAGATGGGGGCCATCATGTTGATGCCGTCCCCCATGATAATAATCGTCTGGTTATGGGACGGGTTTCCTTTGGAATTGAGCTCTTGGAGCGCAGCATTGATCCCTGCCGCGTAATCCGTCCCTCCGTACGCTGTATACCCATTGACGGTAGTGGTGAGCGCGTTCTGGTGCCCAAAGGTAGGTCCTGCGTTCATCAGATCGGTATCGATCTTTGCATCTGACCATGGGTTGAGGTAATAGTACCCCATAGGGTTTGTGGCATTGGTACAGGGCTGGTTATTAAAACAGAAACTATCTGATGAGTGAACTGCATTATAGTTTGACGGGGCAACCATTGAGTTATCCCACACGTTACCGTACGGATTAAAGAGTTTCACTTTTGTCGGGTACGCTGCTTTTTGCTGATTCCAGAGTGTTGTGGTATTGGTGGATGCATAGGGTGTAACGCCCGGGTTGGGACTATCGCCGAAAGATGCGAGGGAGATATATGTGTTGTCGGTTGCATTTTTTATAAATCCAATCTCGGCGGTTTTAGTATACCCCAGCCGCGTAGATCCCCCGATGCCCGCTGCAAGATCAGATACGATGACAACATCCGCAGGGGTCCCGGTCAGATTCCAGCCATCTGCAGTGAGATTTATCGTAACACTGAATGTATTTCCTACATTCACGTTCTGGTTAGAGATGGAGGTTTGTTCGCTCAGGTAGGGATAGTTTTTCCAGCTCAGCTGGATTGGAACCTGCACGGTGTTCCACGTTGCCGTTACGGTGGCATACCCGGTGGCTGTCGCGTCGTAACTTACATTTCCTTTGTTCGTGTCAAATTTTCCGGGAATGAAGATGGCAACGGCGTTGCCATTTGCATCCGTGACCGCTGAGGTGTTTAAGAGTGCCGGTCCATTAATTGAGCAGTTCTGATACGTGTACGTGGGTGTCCCCATATTGAAGTATACAGTCTGGTTGGGAACCGGGTTTCCCATCAAATCCATAACTTTTCCGACAAGTTTTGCTGTTTGACCTGATTTTGCATCGAGGCTCGGCATAACCTGGGGCGTTGCCGAAAATATCATATTCACCGGGGCGGTGTTGTAGAACTGAACGGTCTGTGACATAGTGACCGATGTATTGGAAAGTGCCATTGATGTTAAGGTAACATATCCTGAGGCGCTGTGCGGACCATACGTGAAGGTCACGTTACCCCAGGAATCAGTCGTCATGTTTCCCACACTATCCCCGGCCCAGTTCGATTGGACCGAAACGATCTGGCCTCTCGTAGGGTTACCGTATTTGTCGAACAGGGTATCTGTAACGGAAAAAACATGGCTCGGTAAATTGTCTGCCGGCTCGGTTAATGATGCCGGTGTAACTGACTGCACCATGGAAAACGGCGCTGCATTATTTATACCGTAAATAAACTGGGGAACACCCCACGGATAACCGACGTTTCCAAAGGGGTAAAGCAGAACTTCATTCTCGCCCGGCTTTGTATCGACTATAACATTGATGGAAATATTGCCTTCCGGGTCCAGCGGCAGACTGCTCGCATACTGTACATGACTGCCGCTGATGTTAAACGCCGCCATGTTATCGGAGGATGCTGATATCCAGAGGGATATGGTATCAGGATCATTCGGGTTCCGGTTGTCTATGGGGTTAGCATATTTGTCGGTGAAACTGATGTTTAAGGGGATTTCCGAACCCACGGCAACCTCGCTCTGGAAATAAAATGCTGCATTATTTGCAACATCATGATCGATTTTCTGGGTATATACCTTTGTTACGGTGTAGAACGTTCCACCGTCATTGTAGGTGATTGCTGCCGTTATATTGGCTGCCCCGCTTTTGGTACCCGCCAAAAAAGTCACGTTCATCTGGCCGTATGCATCGGTTGTTCCGCTGGCCGGACTCAGTGATCCCCACGTTGTGGAATTGAGCGTCAGAGCAACCGTGGCACCGGAGACCGGGACCGTTACCCCGCTTGTTGTATTATATGCCACGACTGTTATTGTTGACTGGTGAGCCACTACGACCCAGTCCAGACTGCTGGAGATGGTTGACGACTGATCCGGTATCAGTGCGGCACCACATCCCCCACACAACAGGATCAATCCGATTAGTGCGATTAAAACCAGATGAACGCGCATACCCCATCACTTACGTAAGGTATTAAACGATTTATTATATAAAAATTGTCATTTGCTTAAAATCGGGAATATCTCCCTGATTGGAAAAATATCCCAAATCCAAGCGATTTTTTATTTCCGGGTGGGCGGGCACGGGAAATTTCCGTTCTGGCATCAGGGCCTGGAACAACACTCTGGTTTTCGGCTATGACCCGTCCGCATGTAATGCAGTTCGTCAGGTTTTTTTCTGGCGTGATGGTCCGAAAGGGGAATATCGTATAAAAAAATCGTGATGTTCTCTTGATCCTTCGGAATCCCTCAACCAATTACACAGATTCGATAATAATCTCATACTCATAAATTACCAGATTTGCGGGTTGAGTGCCCGTAGACCAAAGGTACTCCCCGGGATTTCCTCCCTGTTGCATATTGAGGGTACCTGTAAGATAGTTGCCCCAGGCTGTTGAATAGTTCGCGTTGTTATTTTGAGTATAAGTGACGTGGATAATGTCGGGTCCAAGAACAGGATTATATGGGATATAATCTTGGATATAGTTGGTCTGATTCAGTTTCATCTTGACGGTACCGACACCCGTCTGTGCCATTACATCCGTGGTCGTGTTGAACCCAATCAGGTATATCACAAAGGTATTGGTCTGGCTGTCATGGAACCACCGTGGTTCCGCAAGCATGGTTGACCCGTCTTCGGCGAACATTCTCTTGACCACGGCACCGTTTTCAAGTGAAATGCCGGTCTCCGCGCTTGTTGATTCATACCGGAGATCGCCTGGGTAGAATTTTAACGGAGTTCCTGATGTTGCGACATTCCCGTAATTGTCGTACAAAGAAAAACTCGAATCCGGAGTAGTCGAAGTAGTATCATACGTCGTGTTGTATACTGTCAGCGCCCCGCCCCCCACGTTTAGCGAGGTCTCCTTGTACGGGACCGTTTTATATGCGACGCTCTTGAGGTCGTTCTGCAGTACGATCATGTTCTTTTCCATGATCTGCTCATTCGAACTGGACTGTTGCTGCAGCAGCATCGGGTACCCGTACAGGGTTACCAGCCCGATGCCTGCAATGATGATGCCGAAAATAATGATAAACCCGATCGCTTCAGATACTGCACGATCATTTCCGTTTAATACCTTCCTGCCGGTCTGCATAGTTCAGAATCCCTCCGAGTCGTAACCTATCCTGTTCATACCCTGTCCCGTGGTGTTGCCGGTGACATTCCGCGTTGAACTGATGCCGGCAAGGCTGATATTGCTGGCAATATTTCCCCGGTATACCATGACGTACTGATCCGATGCCGTATCACCCGAATAGACCTCGACATTATAATCCTGACCTGCCACCTCGTCAGGAATGTCGAATGATGTGGAGATGTTTCCGTTTGTCGGTGCAAGTGAGTATACATCGACAATCCGCGTCGATATCCCGTTTCCGATATCCGAAAATGCCGTATACTCAAGTGTCTCAGCCGGTCCCTGCATGATATTTGTGTTTACCTGCAGAACCACCACGATAAAGAGAAACAGGAGGACACCGCTGATGATCACGTACTCGATCAGGGTACTTACCCCGGCCTCCCGTTGGTTTTCAGGATGGTATCCAGGTTTCATTATATGCAGTCACTCCGTTGTTGTAATGGATATCGATGCTGGTAAATGAGTTCGACGGGCAGAGCGTAATCTGGGGGTCCGGGGGATTCGCGGGGGTATTTGGGGGACAATCGTAGTATACTACGGCATTTTTCCTGAACTGCGAAATCACGATAATATCATCATGGACATAGCCTGGATCGCCGGTCTCTGTCGAATTTATAATGACGTTCCTTACATCGCGGATATCATTTTTCGGGAAATCCAGCACGCTTTCTGCCGTCGTCTGCCCCACAACCGTGGACTGGTTGAGAATCATGGCGAGGAAGAAAAAGCTGAAGCTCACGACAAACCCCATCATGACGATCCACTGCGCATCATCGTTTAATCCCGCCATAACAGTACCTCTACTAAAACCGCACGGGGTTGAGTCATAGTTGTGTCCCCGGGAACCGGTTGATTGGTAATTACCCATTGCGTCACTCTGACCGGGTGTTCACTCCCGGTAAGATTGCGGTTTGATGAAATCAGCAGCCCCTCGGTTGTCGTATTTTTTCTATCGTAATAGGTAACCTCAGCAGTATAGTGGAGATTGTCTGCTTCTGATATATTCAACACATAATCTGAACCTGTCTTATTATTCACATAATTCAGGAACAATATATTGAAATTATTTGTTGGATCGAAGGCATTTGTTGCTGGAGCAATAGCACCATTAACCAATGGCAAAGTGTCAACAATTTCCGTAAGCTGGCTCTCGGAAGTACCGTTTACCGGCGTGTTCATCATCCGGAGGGCATCTGTTCCAGTCTGTTCGAGCTGCATGTCGCTGATATGACTGTCGCCCGGTGTATACACGGAAGTCGCACCGAGTACAAGATACGCTGTAAACAGCATGATCATGCCAGCAGCTACCCCCTCGATGGTATAGAGCTGGCCGTCATCAGTTACCATACGGCTACCTCAACAACCCCGTCGTGGAGGGAAGGCTGCGTGATATTGGGGTTCGCGTAATTGTAATCGAATGCCCCATCCGGTAGGACCAGGGAACTGTTGAGGTACCTGTCCGGTTGAGGATTCCCATTGGCGTCAGTTGTGCTGAATTGCATGGTAATATTGAGCAGGGTGCTGGAGTCACCCTGTCCTACGAAACTGAGTACCCCCGGTGGTATATAGAGTGATACAGAATTGTTAACTCCATAGGGTAGCGATTTGACAGGTGTGGCGTTGTCATCGATATATAACTCAAACGGACTGGTGTCTGTAGTGTTCATGACAGGGCCGTTAAACGCTGACTGGCCGGTGCTCAGTGGGGCAAGTGAGACGGACCGGTATATTGCGATACTCGACAGGTTCACGATAGAAGCGTTCTGCGGAAGTTTGTTAAGACCCGTGAGGTTGATGAGGGCCCCTTCCCCTCCTATTATCTCACCCGCGCCGGAAGGAGCTAGCGGGTTGATCTGATATGCAGGGCTGTTACCTGCGGGTCCATTTTCAAGCAGGTATGTATAGTTAAAATAAACCGAGAAAACCTGACCGGTCGCATTATTGGTTTGATACTTATCTTGTGTATATTCAGCGAGCGGACCTCCGCTATTGATATTTGAAAAATCAAGCGTGGCATTGCTGTGCTCTTTTACCCTCACTACCCGACGGCTGTATCCATAATCTTCAGGGAGTACATCTCCGACCGATTGCGTCACATTTTCGTCGGCCCTCTGGAAGGAGATATTGAACTGGTACGGGTAGTCCCCGAAAACAGCCCGGGACCGGTAATCATCCGGATAGACAAAATCGGTACTGCAGAAAAACCGGCTTATTTTCTCAGGTGACAAAATATTGGGAGTATCTTTTGACAGTGAAAGCCCGAACCGGAGAATATCACCCTTTGAGTAATTGGGCAGGGTCTCCCACGAGGGGTTGTAAGGCATACCGGGATCTTCTACGAGCACCACTCCGGTCCGGTACGCGACCGCGTCGTAATCGATAGACCGGCTCTGGAGCCCGATAAAGAGGCCCGGGATCAGCGTCGCTACATAGATAAGCGTCACCATGAAGATGGTAAAACCTGCCAGAAAATCAATGGAAAGATTTCCGGCCTCATCAGTCATGGGTCGCAATCAATACTCCTGTCGTTGCATTGATGACAATTGCTGGTTGAGCCGATCCGGAAGATCCGGTGACCGTATATTCCCCGTTCATCAGTTCCATGTTAACGCTTCCCGTGTTTTGTCCCAAAGGACCTGAACTTGTCGCTGGATATGCGATTTTAATGATATCTGCGGGGGATAGTACATTTGCCGGAATAATCTCCTGGGCTGGCAGCCCTTCTGGAAGGGCGATTCGGGCAACACCGGTAGTGTCGTAGACCATCATCGACGTCGTATTTCCCTCACGGATCCCAAAAATCCACCGTTGGGCGTTCCCCGAGGTATCTACATGTTCTCCCCGGATATAAAAGAACGATGGGTTCTGCGTAGTTCCATTTACCTGGTGGGGGTATTCCTGGGATACGGCAGACTCAGCATCTTCAAGCGTGAAGGTTTCATTCAGACTGCTGCTGGTTCCTGGTATCTGTACGATTCCCCCATTGACTGATGTATTGTTGTGGGCCGTCGGGGCTGGTTCAGACGGGCTGAAGATACAGGCCGCACACAAGCAGAGTATTACGACCAGGCCGACTGCCACATATGACAGGCCCGGGCAGCGCATCAGTTTCATTAAAGGCCTATAGACGGGTAAAGGGATATAAATTTTGTTTTAATATCCCGCACTGTATTTCATGAGTGTGTCCGGGATGGGTGACCCGGGGTAGCAGTAGTTTCCAACTAGCAGTCGTTGGATTGCCGGTGTACCCTGTGAACCTCTTCGGATCCGGCAGGTTTTCTCACAGAACCGAATATCCCGGATCAAAAGAATGATTCGTTCACATCACAATCTTCGCAATCGGTATCTCCAGGATATCCTCCGCGCCGCAACCCTTGAGTTTCGGGATCAGTTTGTTGACGGCACTTTTCTGTACCACCGTCTGGACGCTGTAGTAATCGATCCCGTGGAGCCGGCTGACCGTGGGCTTTTTCATCGCCGGGAGTGCCACGACGATCTTCTCCAGTGAAGCGGTCGGCACGTTCATCGTGAGGAGCACCTTGTGCCTGGCTTCGAGCACCCCGAAGAGCAGGGTCTTGATCTCTTCGATCTCGCGCCGCTTTTCCGGATCTGCCCAGGCAGCCTTATTCGCGATGATGACCGTGTGCGACTCCATGATCTGCCCGATGATCTTGAGGCCGTTTTTCCGCAGCGTCGTTCCTGTCTCAGTCAGGTCAACGACCACGTCCATGAGATCGGGCACCTTTGCCTCCGATGCGCCAAACGAGTGGAAAAGCTGGACGGGGATCTTGAGATCGGCAAAAAATTTTTTTGTGAGCTCGGGGTATTCGGTCGTCACCCGGCTGTCGGGCCGGATCTGTGCGGCGCTCTCGATGGGCTCATCGCGGTGGACGGCGATCACGATCTTCACGTTTCCCTCGCCGGTCTTGCTGTAAGTGAGGGCTGCCACTTCGACCACGTCCGACCCGGTCTCGCGGACCCAGTCTAGGCCGGAGATCCCGAGATCGAAATAGCCCTTTTCCACGTAGGTCGGGATCTCCTGCGGGCGCAGGATCTTGATCTTACCGATGCGGGGGTCGTCGATGCGGGGGTTGTAATCGCGGTCGGTGCGCCTGACTTCGAGATCGGCCTCCTTGAAAAGCTGGAGCGTCTGCGCTTCGAGGCTGCCTTTGGGAAGTGCGAGGGTGATCATATTATCATCCCTCGGACTGCAAAAATGATAAAGGTTCGGAGTTTGATTGTTGCAGTTTTAGTCAAAAGAGTGGATGACAAGCCCGCTCAAAAGTTTTGGCTCAAACCACGTGGACTTGGGCGGCATGACCCCGCCCGCATCCGCGATCGAAAGCACGGTCCCGACCCGGACCGGTTGCATCGCAAACGCGAGCCGGTACTTCCCGGCGTCAACGAGTTTTTCAAGATCGGCAACCGGCCGTGCCCCGCCGAGATACTGGAGTCGGGCATCGCCCCGGGGGTCGGTGATGCCAAGCATTCTTTCGAGCACGAGCTTCTGGAGCACCGCGACATCGAGCACGTTAAGCGGCCCTGCTGTTGGATCGATAGGGCGGGTGCACTCGTACCATTTCCCTTCGAGATAGAGGTGCATGATATGGTATTTTTCCGGACCGGCGATGTGCGGCCGGATATTGTATCCGTTCCCGTCCACCTTCCCGTACGGGGTGACCGTGTACTGCTTATTGAGATCGGCAAGGAACGTTTTCAGGGTGTACTTCCCGAGATCGGTTAAGAGCCGGCTGTACCCGTGGATCTTTACCCGCTCGTGGGCGAAGAGCACGCCCATGAACCGGCCGATCTCGCCGTCGGTCCGCTCGCCCGCTGCCTTTTTCCGGTCCGCGAGGTTGACTGCCGCCTTTGCCCGGTGGTGGCCGTCTGCGATATAGAGATTTGCCACGTCCCGGAACCTGCGTTCTATCCGGTCGAGCGTCGTGGGGTCAGTGATGGCAAAGATCTGGTGAATGCCACCCTGCGGGGTGGTGACTTCCGCGTCCGGCTTTTTGTTTCCTGCGATTAGCGATTCGATGTAAGAAAAAAGATGGTCTGCATCCCGGTACAGGAGCACGACCGGGCCGTTATGGGCTTTTACCGCATCGATGTGCCGGGTCCGGTCCTCTTCCTTGTCGTACCGGGTCAGTTCGTGGCGCCGGATTTTGTTGGTACGGTAATCGTCGGTATCAAGGCAGCAGCAGAGGCCGACAAACGTGTCCCCGTCCTGCCGGATCCGGTACACGTACATCGCGGGCCGGTCATCCTTTTTCATCCGGCCGCTTGCGAGAAGCGCATGGAAATTGTCCCGGGCCCGCTCGTAGACCCGGTCATCGTGCGGGGGGAGGTCGGGGAGTTCAGCATCGGACCTGCTGACGGTAAGAAAACTGTCCGGGTTTGCCTTGATGATCGCACGCGCCTCTTCAGCGGTCACCACATCGTACGGCACTGCCGCAATGGCCTGTGCCTCACCGGGTGCAGGGCGCACCGCGGGAAAACGATAGATCGTTACCATGATACCAACCAGCGCCCCGCATGAGGGCGTTCTTTCTCATAAATTGGGGCGCGGTCACATATATAATCAAAGACCCGCATTGCACAACTGCTAATCCCGTGCAGACCGGCCGTGGCGCAACCCTTATTGTACGCGGGGGGCAACAGGTGATACTGCACAACACCAAGGACCCTTTCATGATCCGATCCCACGATGTTATCCCCCCGGCGGCCCAGCCCCTTATCCGGCGGGCGGGCCCGGCCGATGTCGACGCGATCTACGCGCTCGAACTCGAAGCGTTTGTCGACGCGTGGGACAAGGTAACGTTCTCCGAGGCACTCTCCTATTACCCGACCACCTTTTTTGTAGCGGCGAGTGAGGGACAGGTCGCGGGATTTATTGTCGGGGCGCTTGAAGACACGGGAGAGAACATCTACGGCCATATCTGTAATTTTGCCGTCGGCTCCCGGTTCCAGCGGCAGGGGATCGGCCGGGCACTTGTGATCCGGCTCGAACACCAGTTTGCGCTGGAGATGGCGACCGGCTCCCAGCTCGAAGTCCGGGAGTCAAATGCTCCCGCCCAGCGGTTCTACCGGCGCCTCGGGTACGAAAATGTCTTCCAGGTCGGCGGGTATTATAAAAACGGCGAGGACGCGCTCGTGATGATGAAGTGGTTCCGGTTCTGACGGGCCGGTTTTTCACAGTATAAAAATTTCCCGGCCTCTGTCAACCTGCACGGACAACTCTCTTTGTTTGCGTATTGGTTATCGTATTCTGACCCTGCATTCAGAGGGGGAAAAATCCAAAAAAAGTACGATCGTTTCTGCCTTACCGCTTCTGTCCCCGGCCCAGTTCCTGGTGGGCGCGGGCAAGGTGCTGGGCGGCCAGCGCACCGATGAGCGAGAGTTCCCCGGCGAGCACGCCGGCCCCGATGATCTCGGCAAGTTTCTTTGCGTTTGCGCCCGGGGGCGTCCCGCCACCGGCAACACCGAGGATTCTCAGGCACTCGTTCTGGGTATCGACACCTGTCCCGCCGCCGACCGTGCCGACCGGGAGCGAGGGGAGCGTGACCGCGATGTACACCCCGTTTTCGGTCGCATCGATCGTGGTCATGCAGGTGCTGCCGTCAATCGCGTGGGCGGCGTCCTGACCGCAGGCAATGAACATCGCGGCGACGACATTTGCCGCGTGGGCATTGAAGCCCATGGATCCGGCGCGTGCGGAACCGATGAGGTTTTTCCGGTAGTTGACCTCAATTATGGTCTTTGCATCGGTCTTGAGGACTTTCTCGATGAGATCGTGGGTGAGCGCAACGCCGGCGACCACGCTGCGGCCCCGGCCCATGATGCCGTTGATCGCCGCAGGTTTTTTGTCGCTGCACATGTTGCCCGAGAGCGCGATCAGCCGGGCACCGGTGTTTTTCGCGATCTCGTCGGCAATCTTCGCACTCGCGATCGTGACCATGTTCATGCCCATCGCGTCTTTTGTATCGAATTCGAGCCTGACAAAAACGCTCGTCCCTGCGATAAAAGTAACAAGGCCGGTCATCTTCCCGTGGGTGGTGGTGGTCTGTGCTATCGCGGCAAGCTCATCTTCGTGAGCCTCGGCCCAGTCCGCGATTGTCTTCGCGTGCCCGACGCTGTCAGCGGCAAAGACCGGGGCCCGGGTCATGCCGTCGTGGAGGATCCGCACTTCTGCCCCGCCTGCTTTTGTGATGGCACTCGCACCCCGGTTAACCGAGGCGATGAGTGCGCCTTCGGTCGTCGCAAGCGGCAGCCAGAACGCACCGTTCGCATACTCGCCGTTAATGGCAAGCGGCCCGGCGACCCCGACCGGTACCTGCACGGCGCCGATCATATTCTCGCAGTTTCTCGTTGCCGCCCGGTCGACATCGATGGAGAAGATGCCGATGTTTTCTAATGTAGTCCCGGTCTCGTGCTCGATAAATTCGCGCCGTACCCGGACTGCATCGACCGGGGCGATCTGCTTTTCGAGTTCGTAGAGCCTGATTGCACCAGCCCTGAGTTTGGTATGGATCTCATCTTCTTTCTCGCGGCCGGGGCCAACCTCCGCCCCCGCCGCGTTCCGGTCCTCACCATCACCAGCCATGAATAAATGTTACACGTATACTATTATGATTGCAGTGGTTGTGGGATGACAGTCGAACAGTGGGGCGTACGGGTACCGATGCGGCAGGGCGAGCCGAACCGGCAGGCGCTCATCGGGGAAGGGGTGCTCGATGTCACGCTCAAGGTGCTGCGCGATGGCGACGGGCTCGTCTTCCCGGTGCTGGAAGAACGTGAGGGAGCAGCCCGGTACGTGTTTGAGGAGCAGCCGGGCCGCATCGAACTCCCCCGACACGAACAGGTGGGCGGGATTGCGATCATGCAGGAGAACAATCCCAAAGGAGCGGCGCTGATCCTTGCCTCCCGACCCTCGCTCCACACAGTCCTCTTCCCGACAAGCGAGGTTGCGGGGGAGTACCGGACCCGCACATACTCGGTGCTTGCCGGGACGGACACGACCCGGACGGACGTTGTCGAGCACGGGCACCGGTTCGCTGTCGATCTTGCCGGTGCCTACTTCTCGGCCCGGCTCTCGACCGAACGGCAGCGGGTTTTCGATCAGATGCAGGAGCACGAGCTCGTGCTCGACATGTTTGCCGGTGTCGGGCCGTTTGCGATCACGCTTGCCCCGCGTGCGTCGCTTGTGATGGCAGCGGACTTAAACCCGCAGGCGATCCTGCTGATGATCGAGAACATCGGGAAGAACCGGGCGGCCAACGTTATTCCCCTGCTCGTGGATGCCCGGCGGCTGGAGAAGATCCTGCCGTGGAAGTTCGACCGGATCGTGATGAACCTCCCGCTTGCCGACACGGAATTTTTACCGGAAGCGTTCCGGCTCGTCCGGCCCGGGGGCACGATCCATTTCTATTCTCTGGTGTCAACGGAAGGTGAGCACCTTGCCCGGATCAAAGAGCTGGGCGGGACACTTGTGACCGAACGCGTGGTGCGGTCGTACTCGCCCGGGCAGTGGCACGCGGTGTATGATATTGTGGCCGGGTAAGCGCAGGTGCTCTGTCCCGTGAATTTCGGGACATATTCTCGCAGTTTTAGAAAATCTGCCGGCAATACGTACCTATATCCCCTGATGGCCCAATGAGGGCATAAGAATTGCGAAGGACAGGAGCCGGAAATGGGACACAGGAGGACGGATTCAGGACAGAGATATACCTGTGCTCATCTCATCTGTGCCTATTTACTCACGAATCATATTACCCGGGCCGTCATAACCGCACGGGAGATCGCACAGTTTCATCACCTGTCATGGAAATCCTGCCGGTCAATCAGCGCCATGCTGAATTTTCTTTATACAAACCAAATCCGCGAAACCCGTTTTGGTTTTTATATACTGGGGTCAACAGCTTTTAAAAAAATTGACTATCCCCACCATTATACGATCGAGCTTATCGATCAGGCCCGGGGGATGCTCTGATGATCCCCGGCTCCCTCAACGGCCCGGTCAACGGCCCGGTAAAAAATCCCAAAGAGGGCAAAATGGCCGGTCTTTTCCTTTCTGGCTGCCACCAGCGGAATGCGTGATTGTGCCATGACCAATGCATGGGTGGAATGGTTCAGGGGAAAAAATGCGGAGGATTCGCGTTCGTATGATTTTGCCGAATCTCACCCGGTATGGAAGACGTGGTGGTTCTGGATTAGTGCTGCCGTAGTCTGCGTTTTTCTCATCTGGTTTTTCTGGCCGGGCCTGAAATAAAATCCATGGATGGTGAGAACCCGGGCGCCCGGCAGTGTCCTCACGGTGTTAGTTTGCCTGTGAGGATATCAGACAATGAAATAAACCGGGTGCACCGGGAGAATATACAAAAAAGAATAACCCGTATTAAAAAAATTATGCTGCCTTGATCAGGTGAACTTCGGTATCTGTTATTTCGCAGATAATTTCCCTGTTTCCCTTTTTTAACTGCTGGAGTTCTTTTATGATATCCTGTAACTCGTACTCCCGGTCCCGTGTTGCGATCGAATACGGCCTGTCCGGCTGCCGGTTTTCCGGGGTGATGGCAAGCAGTTCACAGGTACTGCGCTGCCGGGTTATTTTGAATTCGGAAATTTTGGCGAGATCGATGGACAGGGAATCCCCCTTGTGGTACACTCCCGTATGCCTGAATTTTACAAATACGCTCATACACATTCCTTTTCTGCTGCTCTTCCCATGGTCCCGGTTAGTTCCTTCCCTGTCACGGAGAACCGATTGCCCTCTTTGCCGGGATTGCATCCTCTTCCTTCTTCACAGCGTCCGGACTCCCATATCCCGATGGTTCCCAGTTCCGGTTAAGCGGTTCAGAGGGCTTTTCTGATTTCACCAATCCAGGCATCATCAGCGATCTTCCTGAGAGCGATTGGTCTCATCGCTCTACTGTGGTGGGCAAGAATAGGTTCAGCAGCACATATAGGTATCTGACGTACCATTACCGTCAGGTTCATGCCGTCCTCTCCTTCTCACCTCCTGTCAGTACCGGTGACGATGAAGAGTGGACTCCTGCCCCTTATCCGCCCTCTCTAAAAAATTCAGGGAACGGCTTTGTCAGGATGACAACCGGTGTACCGGCATCATCCCTGGTGACCCGTTCTCCCCGGCCGGTCGCCTTCGGGAATCACAAAAACGCTCCATACCTTCAACATGTCAGCCGCCATTGATAATGCTAGCGTAGTTGGTCGAATGAGTGGTTTTCACAGAAAAGAAGATACCGGTGCAGCAGATCCGAATGCGTTAAACCCGGATGGTACGCCGGTCTGCCGGGTAAGGCTGCCGAAAAAATGGAATAACGAGCAGTTTGCCCGTGCCGAAACAATGCAGGGGGCAAATCATATCCGTGTCCAGTGTATCGACGGGGTCTCCCGCATGGGCCGGATCAAGGGAAAGATAAAGAAGAGGCAGTGGATTCGGGAAGGCGATACTGTCCTTGTCGTCCCGTGGAGTTTCCAGGACGAGAAATGCGATATCATTTACCGGTACCTCAAGCCGCAGACCGACTGGCTGCGGAAGAACCGGTACATTTAACCGACATTTTTTTATTTTTTAGCTATCCTGCACTCTCTCATGTTGCCGTAAAGGCGTACCATTCCAGCCGTGCCCGTCATTTTTAAAACAATCCGGGAGTTTTTATCGAAACGTATATTGACATAAACAGCACCCGTCCCTACTATCCAGGTGGGATTACACCTGGGCAGCAATCAGGAGGTGGTAGACAAATGGTACGACGTTTTCACAGATCAATCTATGATGAACTCGATGAACTCAGGGCATCCATGGACTACCTGTACCAGCTTGCTCTTGAACCAGCTGATAATCCGCTGTTGCCAGAAGAAGATGATCCCGGGATCGTGTGCCAGTATGTGCACACCTTAAACGCGGAAGTCACGGAACATGACGATGAATTGACCGTGACGATGGATACGGTCCCGGGAACCGGAACTTCAAAAATTGCCGTTGCCCTGCAGGACGAAAAAACCCTGAAGATCACCTGTGACCAGGAAGATGAAAGAACAGGGGATTATGACGGGAACTGCTTGTGCGAACGAAGACTGGTGTCCCTCTCGCAGGTCATCCCACTCCCGGAGCCGGTCATGAAGGTCGGGGCGAAACTAACCCTGAAAAATGGCGTGCTCGATATCTGTCTTAAAAAAGTACAGCCGGCACCCACAAAAAACCTGTAATCACACTTTTTTTCTGCTCTTCATTGAGGGGTACACGGGGAAGGCATGCGATCATTCCCGAAAAATGTGTTTCGTGTTCTTATCCAGCCCGGGCTGCCGTGACCGTAACCTCTTTTTTATATCGCGACCAATATGTGTCGTAAGAATGGTCCACCATAAACTTCCCGCATGTCCCGTCTGCCAGCGGGAAGATACTGTTGTCATTCACGAGGATCTTGGCGAGGACGGGCATTTCTGCCTCTGCTCGGGGCCTGATGGGTGCGGCTCAACCTTTGTCCTGAATCCTGACGGCTCCCTGTCCGATATTTTCTAAATTTCTGCCACCTGGATCCCGGCGCACGGCAGGGTTCTGGTAACTGTTTGGTCTTTTTTGTCCGGGCCCCCGACAGGATTTCAAATTATTTAAATTGCAGTATACACATAGCGCAGTACATGAGCGAGAGTAAGAACCGGCAGGACCTGCGGTCTCCCCCCGGGTTAGCGTGGAGAAGACCATGAGTTCCGAGGAACGTCTCGTGGTCGCCATCATCGATGACGCGATCCATACCGAAACCCCTCATGGCAGAGCCATAAAACGGATCATCCACGGTCTCGAGGAGTTTGGCATCTTTGTCGCCGATATCGCATCACCGGCCGATGCCCGGACCGCGTATGCCAACCTCCCCTCGGTTAACTGCATCCTCATCAACTGGAACCTCGGGGACCATTCGGCCGATACGCACAAGGACACGCTGCAGCTGCTCCGCCAGATCCGCAGCGTCAACGAAGATATCCCAATCTTTTTAATGGCAGAACCTACGAGCGAGCCTCCGATATCGCTCACGGTGGAGGTCATCAAAGAGATCAGCGAGTACATCTACGTCATGGAAGATACCCCGGAATTTATCGCCGGGCGCATTAAGGCAGCGGCGAAACGATACCGGGAACGCTTGCTCCCGCCGTTTTTCGGCGAGCTGGTAAAGTTCTCGAAGGATTTTGAATATTCCTGGCACACGCCCGGCCATGCCGGCGGCACCGCGTTCCGGAAGACACCGGCAGGGCGTTTATTCTATAACTTCTTTGGCGAGCAGCTCTTCCGGTCCGATCTTTCCATATCGGTGGGAGAACTCGGGTCGCTCCTTGACCATTCGGGCCCGGTCGGTGAGGCCGAACGGTACGCAGCAAAAGTGTTCGGCGCCGACATGACCTATTTTGTTACGAACGGTACGTCCACGGCAAACAAGATCGTCTTCTTTGGCCGGGTCACCAAGGACGATGTGGTCCTCGTGGACCGGAACTGCCACAAGTCCGCAGAGCACGCCCTTACCATGACCCACTCCGTTGCCGTGTACATGATCCCGACACGGAACCGGTACGGGATCATCGGCCCGATCCCACCGGTAGAGATGACGCCAAAAGCGATAAAGGCAAAGATTGCTGCCTGCTCTCTTGCAAAAGACCTGCCGGACAAAAAACCCGTTCATGCCGTAATCACCAACTCGACCTATGATGGTCTCTGCTATCATGCAACTGAGGTGGAAGATCTGCTGGGAAAGAGCGTCGACAGTATCCACTTCGATGAAGCGTGGTACGGCTATGCCCGCTTCAACCCTCTCTACCGCGAGCGGTTTGCCATGCGGGACGGTGTGCGGGACAAGAACGGCCCGACGGTCTTTGCCACCCAGTCGACCCACAAGCTGCTTGCTGCCCTCTCGCAGGCTTCCATGATCCATGTACGAAACGGCCGGGTCCCGGTCGAGCACTCCCGGTTCAACGAGGGGTTCATGATGCACAGCTCCACCTCCCCGCTCTACACTATCATCGCATCTCTTGATGTTTCCTCAAAAATGATGGACGGGCCGTCGGGGCGGCTGCTCACGACCGAGTCCATCGAAGAAGCGATCCGGTTCCGGCGCACCATGGCCCGGATCTGGAAAGTCGTCGGAACCGGGAAGACCAAGGCAGACTGGTGGTTCCCCATGTGGCAGCCGGCAACGATCACCGACCCGAAGACAAAGAAGAAAATTGCGTTTGCCGATGCATCGATCGAAACGCTCAGGAGCACGCCCTCCTGCTGGGTACTGCACCCGGGCGAGAAATGGCACGGATTTGACAGCCTGCCGGATAATTACTGCATGCTCGACCCGATCAAAGTCACCGTGCTCACACCGGGCGTAAACGATGACGGCACGCTCGCCCCATGGGGGATCCCGGCGGCTGTTGTCGTGAAGTTCCTCGACACCCGGGGCATCATCAACGAGAAGTCTGGCGATTATTCGATCCTGTTCCTCTTCTCGATGGGGATCACGAAGGGCAAGTGGGGGACGCTTATTACCGAGCTTTTCGAGTTCAAACGGCTGTATGACGAGAACGCCCCGCTTGGGGAAGTCTTCCCGGACCTCACGGACAAATGGCCGGGCCGGTACGGCGGCATGACCCTGCAGGCACTTGTCGCCGAGATGCACGCGTTCAAAAAAGATCGCAGGATGTGCGGGCTGCTCCAGCAGGCGTTCTCGCTCCTGCCCGAGCCCGCTGTTACCTACGCGGAATCGTACCGGCAGCTGGTCAAGGATGAGGTGGAGCAGGTCCCGGTCGCAAAAGCCGAAAACCGGATCGTGGCAACAGGTATCGTTCCCTATCCCCCGGGCATCCCCCTCATGGCACCGGGTGAGCGGACCGGTCCAAAAAGCGGACCGGTCCTCCAGTATCTCCTCACCCTGCAGGAGTTTGACCGGCGCTTCCCCGGCTTTGAACACGATACCCACGGGATCGAGAGTGTCAACGGAGAGTACATGATGATTTGTCTTAAGGAGAAGAAAAAGGAGAAGAAACGATGAGTGAAGATGCAGCCGGGAAGACGAGCGGTATTCCCTCAAAAAAAGTGCTGGGCCTCTTTGCTCTGGCCATGATAAACGTTGCAGCCGTGCTGAGTATCAGGAATTTCCCCTCCATGGCAATCTATGGGTGGTCGTGCGTCGGCTGGTATGTCATCGGGGCGATCCTCTTTCTGATCCCAATATCCCTCGCCGGTGCCGAGCTCGCGACCGGGTGGCCGGAGGGTGGCGGTGTCTATGCGTGGGTCAAGCAGGCGTTCGGCGAGAAAGGGGGCTTTACCGCCCTCTTCTGCGAGTGGTCGAACAACCTCGTCTGGTTCCCGACCGTCCTCTCGTTTATCGCGTCCACGCTCGCATTTGCCCTCACACCCGGCCTCGCGGCCAACCCGTGGTACATGTTCAGCGTGATGATGATTGCCTTCTGGGGTACCACGGCCATCGCGTACTTCGGGGAAGAAATCTCGGCCAAGTTCAGTAATATCGGGGTCATCATCGGGAGCATCATCCCGGCGGTTTTAATTATCCTCCTCGGTCTCTGGTGGCTCGGGTCCGGGCAGACGCTCGTCCTCCCGCCATTCTCGCTTGGGGCAATGGTCCCGACCATTAACCTTTCCACCCTGCCGTTCTTTGCCACCATCGTCCTTTTGTTTGCCGGCATGGAGATGGCGGGATTCCATGCGCTGGAGACCCGGGACCCCCAGAAGGATTTCCCCCGGGCCATGGCACTCTCGGCATTTATCATCATCATCTGTACGGTCCTTGCCACCCTGGCAATCGCGGTCGTTATTCCTGCCGACCAGCTCAATCTTGCCTCCGGGGTCATGCAGGCCATCCAGTACTTCTTCAATGCGGCCGGGATCGCCTGGCTGGTCGGGCCTATGGCGCTCCTGATTACTCTGGGTGGTGTCGTCAACCTCGCCTCGTGGCTGATCGGGCCGGCAAAGGGCCTCGGGATCGTTGCCGAAGAAGGGAACATGCCGCCGCTCTTTGACCGCACGAACAAGTACGGGGCGCCGGTCGCGGTCCTTCTCATCCAGGCACTGATAGGCTCGGTAATTTCTCTTCTCTATGTCTTCCTCCCGTCCGTCAACCAGGCCTACTGGATCCTCTCGGCAATGACGGTCGAGCTGCTCTGTATCGTGTACATCCTGGTCTTTGCAGCGCTCATCAAACTGCGGTACAGCCAGCCTGACACGCCCCGGCCTTTTAAGATCCCGGGCGGGATTGTAGGGGTCTGGATTGTCGGCGGTCTCGGCCTCTTTGGTACTGCCCTTGCCTTTGTTGTCGGGCTCATGCCGCCAGCGTATTTCTCAAGCGGCATTACCTATGTCCTGTCTGTCCTGCTGGGCACGTTCCTCCTTGCCGTGCCTCCGCTCGTATTCCTGAAATTCAAGCACCCGGGCTGGCTTAAGAAATTCCCGAGAGGTGAAAATTCATGACCTTAAGTAAGAACGGCGAGATCGGCCTTGCGGTCTTCCTTGTCGTGATGTTCCTGTTGCCCTTCCTGATGCTCGGCGTGATCTATGGAGAGGCGCCGTACCACACGGTGGCCGGTGAACCGGTAAAGGAAGCGGCAGATGCCGCCGGTATCTCGATCGTGAGCGTGAAAGGTACGCTCTGGAACCAGACCGGGGCGATCGGCGGGAAGACCTACACTCTTACCGACCCGGAGGGCGACAATGCGATCATCGCGACACAGGCCTTTGACAGCGCAGAGTCGCGCGATGCGGCCATACGGCTCTACAATTCCCATCCACTTGGCAAGGGAAAACCGGTGGGTAACCTGCTCGTGGTCGGCCAGTACCTTGTCTACGCGACACCGTCAAACAGCCCGATCTTCGCAAAACTCGCCCCGGCATTACAGCAGGCTGCGAAAGCACAATCCTGACCTACGGGCAGAACCCTTTTTTTCGTAGCCGGCCCCGAGGCGGCCGGTTTAATCGTCAAGGTATTTCCCGAGATCGTACCGGGTGTACCAGAGGGCAAAGCCGAGGATGATGTACCCGACAAGGATCGCGGAGATGACGGTCCCCTCCCGCAGGCCCTCGATGGTACCGAATGCGGCAAACGAGATAACTGCGGCACTTGCAACAAGCGTGGAATCGAACATGACCTTGACGATCCCAAACCGTCTGTGTGTTTTTTCCGCAATGGCCCGCACGAGGCCTTCGCCCGGGTTTAAGATGACATTGGCCGTAATCTGTAAAAAGATCCCGAGTGCGAGGACGACTGAGCCCAGGAGTACTATGGCGATCTGTTCCGGGTAGATCCCCGGATTCACACCGGCAGAGAGGAACATGCCCACATCGACAAAGGTGCCGAGGAGCAGGGCGACGATGATCTGGAAGTACTGGATCTTTGGAAAAGTCCTGCCAATGATCAGAACCTCGGCGATGAAGAACAGCAGGGTGATCACGAAGGTGAACTCGCCGAACGTGACCGGGAGGGCAAGGCTGAGCACATACGGGACGCTCGAGATGGGCGATGTCCCAAGGGTCGAGCGGGTGACGAGGCTGATCCCAATGCCCATAAAAAAAAGGCCGAGAATGAGAACAAGACAGCGCTTGGCGAGTCCGGCAGACAACATTGCAGATCAGATAGTGGGTTTTGGATCCCCATTAAGGGTAGTGGCCGCTCCTGACGGTTGTGGTACGGGAATGCTCTATCATCTCCGGTAACCAAGATCGTCTCATGGCCCTCCCCCCACCGGAGACCTGCACAATTGGCGGCGTGACGCTCGCGTACCGCGAATACGGTGCCGGGTTTCCGCTCGTGCTCATCAACGGCCTCGCGTCAGCGATGGACACGTGGAACCCGCCGGTCCTTGAGAAACTTTCCCGGCATTTCCGGGTGATCGTCTTTGACAACCGGGGAACGGGGTACTCGAGTGCTTCGGGCGAGCCGTTCTCGGTCCCGCTCTTTGCGCAAGACACGGCCGGCCTGATGGCGGCTCTCGGGATTGCCCGGGCCCACGTTCTCGGGTTTTCGATGGGGGCATGCATTGCGCAGGAGCTGGCGTTCGCGTTCCCGGAGAACGTCGACCGGCTCATTCTCGTTGCCGGGGACTGTGGGGGAGCGGAAGCGGTGCGGACCGACCCGGATGTGTTTGCCCGGCTCACGGACAAGAGCGGGACGATCGAAGATGTAGTCAACCGCATGTTCCCGCTCCTCTTTCCGCCCGCGTGGCTTGCCACCAATGACCCGTTCCGGTATTGTCCTAGTGTGGAGGAGACCACGAGTACGGAGAACTCGGCCCGGCAGCTCGCGGCATTTTTATCCTGGCCCGGCTCATTCTCCCGACTCGAAAAAATCCGGTCGCAGACGCTTGTGATTGCCGGGGATGCCGATGCAGTGGTCCCGCACGAAAACTCGCGGCTGCTTGCCGGAAAAATCCCGAGTGCGGATCTTGCCATCTTCCCGGGCGCTGGCCACGGGCTGATGTACCAGTGCCCGGACCGGTTTGGCGAACGGGTGCTCGTGTTTTTACAAAAGTGACCGGGTGGCGGCCGGGAAAAAGAATGCGCCGGCCCCGACGGTTACGACTCTGGCTTGTCGTCATCAGGTTTTTTTCTTGCGCATGATCCGGGACTGGATAATGGAAAAAATGGTCCTGACCACTGATGTCCTTACTCTCCCTTGTGGCCGGGGTGTTAAAGGATTTTTCGGGTTTTTTGGAACTCCCGAGCGTCCCACCGGTGAGTCCTGTTTTGTGCAGGTTTTTTATGCCGGTACGATCTCCCGTGGTACGATCGTCCATCTCCCGGATACATGGTCCGGGTAGTTATGGGAACTGCAGACCGTGACAAGCGTGAGGTACTTCTCTTCGGTGACTACCGGCGCAATGCCGGTGAAGTGCGCCCGGATCGTGATGTTATGTGCAGAGGGGTACGCCAGCTCGTTCCCGGGAATAGTGACGGACCCGGACAAGCTGCCGGAGCCGGATTGCTCCACACCGTCGACTTCAATGGTGTATATCCATGCCGGATTTTCAAGATCCGTTTCCATGGTCACGGTATCCTCATCAGAGAACGGCTCGTCCGAGGTCAGCGCAAACGTGCCGATGGCCGACTGGCCGGAAGGAAGTGCCCCTTCCGGTCGAACGATCAGATCCCGGAGCGTGTCGCCGGCTGCAACCGATGCGGGTGGGAAGAGCAGGGCAATGGCGGGGGCGATGGTAGAAAGTGCAGTGAAGTTTTTCATGGGAACATCCTTCAATGCACATCCGTATCTTTGAAAAAGACAATAAGCATGGCGTTGAGTGAAATTTTTTTTGCAGTAATTGTGTCGGTGTTTTTCCGATAATCTGGACTTTTCCATAGGGGCGTGCATTGCGCAGGAACTGGCGCTCGCGTTCCCGGAGAAAGTCGACCGGCTCATTCTCGTTGCCGGGGACTGCGGGGGAGCCGAGGCGGTGCGGACCGACCCGGAAATTTTCTCCCGGCTCATTGACAAGAGCGGGACCATCGCAGATGTAGTAAAACGCATGTTCCCGCTCCTCTTCCTGCCCGCGTGGCTTGCCACCCACGATCCATTCAGGTATTGTCCGGAAGTACACGAGACCACGAGTACGGAGAACGCTGCACGGCAGTTGGCTGCATTCTCCACGTGGCCCGGATCGTTTTCCCGGCTTGGGGCGATCCGGTCGCGAACGATCGTGATTGCCGGGGATAAAGATGCAGTGGTCCCGCCCGAAAACTCCCGGCTGATCAGCAGCCGGATTCCCCGGCGCGGAACTTGTCACATTTCATGGCGGGGGTCACGGGCTGATGTACCAGTGCCCGGATCGGTTCAGCGAACGGGTGCTCGGGTTCCTGGAACGGTGAGAAATGGGGGGTTGATCCCGAGGATGGATCGGCACAAACCACATCTCAACGCTCCCAAATCCGGGCCCAAAATAGCCTTGGATTCCCGAGAACCTGCTCCGGGAACGCCCGTAAAACGCCCGGATTTGGGGTGCCGTAAAACACTCGAAATATTCGCCCGGATTGCGAAAATATCCGATTATATCGCTCTAAAAAGACCCCCATGATCTGGGTGAGTTTTCATTTCGACATACTAATGGTCATTTTTCCTGAGAATCGGGGCGGAAGGGGCCTCTATGGCCCATCTATAAGATCGGCCTTATTTTCGCGTATTATCCAAAAATACGGGCAATTTAAGGGTATCTTTCTTCGGGAGACCTAAAACAGCCTGGTCCGGAACGGGTTTAATGCTTCCCCAATGATCCCGAACTGGCGTTCGACGCCGAAACGAAGGAGCGGATCATTTTTGTAATCAGAAAAGTTTTTGCCGGCAACAAGCTGTCCGATCAAATCGCAGGCTTTGTGCGATATCGAAAAGATATTTACGGGTATCCTGCGGCTGCATAGAGTTCGACCTGCGTCTCTTCCAGCGATTTGCGGAAATACGGATTTCTGGATCGGGCCGGGTTCAACGAGATCGACCAAGGGGGAATCGGGGTGGGGTCTGGATGGTGATGTGTGTTCTAACCCATTTTTTCGAGAATTTTTATTCCCCGGTGATCCCGCAATGCCAGTCCTTGCTCAACGAGTTCGTTCAGGGCATGTTTAAAATCAATATCATTTTTAAGGGAAGTAAGCGTGAGAACGTCCTGTGTTGGAATCCAGTACTCTTTGCCAAATTTTTCATAAAGTTCTGTGTAGAGTTTTCTCGCATTATCGGAAATCCTTTCGTAATATCTTGAAACTGACAGGGAATCCCCCATCCTGTATCTTGCTTTTCTGTGCATCTCTCTCCACAAATCCAGTACTTCCGTGACATGGTCTTTTGTAGTTGCAGGCGCTAGGTTGAGTCGAGTAATTGCGGCTGAAAGTGTTGGAATTGCATCTCCGAGATTTTGTCTGTAAGGTACAATACCGGATCTCCGGTACTCGTCAGAAATTGCATAAACCGCCTCTGTTACGGCTTTTTCCACACTTTTTAATGGCTCGGGTTTGAGCATGAGTGAATCAAGCAGATATGCCGTGATAAATTTTTGGTTGTCTTCGAGATCCTGTTTCAGGGCACCATCAATTCCTTTGATTGATACATCATCCAAAACGATCGGAATATCAGCCATCATTTTTTCAGGGCGTAGGAACGCAAGGTTGACTTCGTCACTCTGAAGCGAGGGAAATGTTCTCTCTTTTTCTGAAAGACAATAGAAATGTTTTGAAGTTGGCCGGAGAAACTCTGCGGGCAGTATTTTCATTGGTTTTTTGAAGGCATCCCAGAGTACTTTCTTTGAGAGAACCGCTGCATTCACGCCGCCGAAATTATCTGAAAGTGGGGGAGATGAAAAAGCATACAACGCAGAACATGTAGCAATCCTTTCGGTGATATCCTCTTTTCCCCGGTAGGTTTGGGCAAAATAATTTATAATTTGGTCACGGTCGATCAATTTTTTTCTTCGGATGATCTGTTGATAATCAAAGGGCTCCCATCCTGAAACTTTCTTTAAAACATCTTTGTACCAACCCTCCCGATTTTGTAAATGCACGACATCTTCTGAACTGACTTCAACTTCAACGCAGGCATTATTGGGTGGGGGGTCGCAGGATTCAGCAAAATAATGTACATTTTTTGAAGCTTTGAAACATGGTGAAGGATTTAGGGAAAAGAATCTGCCATCTTCTGAGAGACGCTCGACAAATCCGGTATCAGGTCTATGAAAAATGAATTCCTTCTCGAACTCCGCGAATTCATATCCCCTTGACCGATCTTGTAAGGACACTCGAATCGAAATCTCCTGATTTATCTCTCGTATGCTTGCTATTAACTCATGAATGTCATATCTTTATCATAAGAGTTTTGAAATTACTCTCAAAAATGATTTTATCAATATTGATACGTATTATTTCTCAATATTTCGAATTATTGAGTTTCTTCAAAAGAAGATTCGCTAAAAAAAGAAAGCGTATTGCTTCTTCAGGAGTTATTGTGATATTTGAGTGAGTAACCACTATGTTTCAATTATTTTGAGATATGCATCATATCGTTTCCTGCAATCCTCAAGAAGATCATCATAGGTCATAATCTTGATTCCCTTACGGTATTCCATAATTTCGTTTGCTTCTGATGAGATTTTATTCCCAATGAGAAATCCCTCGACAGAGCGGTAACTTTTTGCTTTGTATTGTTTTGTAATTCGTAAATATGTCTCAAGTTGATCAATTTCCTCTTGACCTAATTCAATTGAGGGACGTTTAATCTCTAAAATCAACAATTTGTTATCTGCATCTACAACAGCAAAATCAAAGCGTTTTTTCTCAAACTCTTTGTGCCTTTTCCTCATTTCATCGCCAATGAAAGCATGTAAGGAGCGGTTTGAATGAACTAAAAAATAATTTTCATCGATGAGCCACATACTTTTTTCTAGCACTCGATGGATCGAGTTGGGCGTATCAATTTCGTAGGTTTTTTCATCATGAATCATTTGTTCAAAAGTATGGATTGTTTCTAGGCGGCTTTTAACAACGCTGGAGATTGAAGCAATTTGGAAGAGGTTCCATTGCCTCATTAGATCTGAAAGATCTTGCATCCCCTCGACATCTTCTTTTGATATTTTTTGAATCACTTCTTTGAAAGCAACACGTAAGCGTTCATTTGAACTTACAATATTTTCTCCAAGGATTTTCAACAACTCAGATAAATATCTGATATCTCCCCTTGTCGAACAAAATTTTATCAGTTCTTTGATAATCTCGGGATTATCGTTGATGAAACAAACGATTTCATCAGGAAGCTCATTATCGGATTTTATTATACCTTGAATCTCCTCTTCTGCTTTGACTTCCTCAACTTTGATTTCCACATCTCCCTCAGTTTCCCATTGTAGTTCATTCGCCCCTTTTTGGAGCATTTTTTGAACCCGAATCAAATATTCATTGTCAGGGATAGCAAACCAGTTTCGGAATCGTTTCAATCGAAGAAATTTGCGTTTTGATTCTTTTTCTTGAGCAACAACTAAATGAAGCCAACCAAATTTCCCAGATATTTTAAAAATATGCAATACATCGTTTCGTTCGCCCCACGGGGGATATTCATCTTCCGCCATTATTCCAAAATATACATTTCACACGATAAATGTTAGGATTTAATTTTTATTAGATCTTTGATACACGGTAGTTGTGTCAATTTATTGTTTGATGCCGCTCTCGCCATCGGTGGCGATCTTGCGGAACACACTCTTGACTGTCATCCCGATCTTCGCATTCTCTGAACTGCACATGATCTGCGTCGTTATCTGTGGGCCTTCATCAAGTTTCACGATCGCGAGCACGTAGGGGGTGAGCACCGGGTACTGCTTGGCCGCCGTGTGGATCACAATGAAGGTTACAACCGTGTCGGACCCGGCAAACGTATCCTCCTCCCGTCACGAATTCTTTATCAGGTTCCAACCGAAATGGCAACCTGTCTTTACCTCAGTCGTACGCGACCAGGCATTCACCTCTTTTCGCGCATCGATAAGGGAACCAGCGAAGGCGTGGAATGGACAAAAAGATCACAATCCCCGGGGAAGTCACTTTTGTGGCCGGCCTCCTTCTCGTCTCATTTGCCATATCTCTCATGGTGATCGCGGGATTCGGCATCTCGACCATCTCGTCGCTCCCCTATGTGCTCAGCTGCATTTTCAGCCAGCTCTCGTTTGGCATCTGGAACCCGGTCTTCCAGATCGGCCTGCTATTCGTGCTGCTCGCCATCACAAAGAGGTTCAAATCAGGATATGTGATCTCGATCGTCCTCTCGGTACTCTTCGGTATGATACTGGACTTCTTCACGAACGCCCTTGCCGGCCTGCCAACAGAGTTCTGGCAACGGCTCCTGTACTTTATCGCCGGCTACCCGCTCATGTGTGTCGCCATCTCCCTGATGGTGGGATCCAAGATCCCGCTGATGATAATCGACACGTTCCTCAACGACCTGACAATATACTTCCATGTCACGTACCGGAGGATCAAGACCCTGTTCGATATCATCTGCGTGGTTCTGTCCGTGATATTGTCCCTGGCCTTCCTCGGCCACCTTGAGGGTGTCGGTATAGGCACGGTCATTCTTGCATGCATCACCGGCCTTGGCGTGCATGTGGTAAACACGATGTTGAGTAAAGTGATCATCATAAAACCGTGGAGTTCAAAACTGGGCGGGATGGTAAAATGACCAGTCGATCCGGGAAGATAAGGAGGAGACCGAACGTGACACAGATGGCAGATATCACGCAAACGTGCGGGGACGTTTCCGGGAAGGTTTTGTTCCGGGACGAAGTGCGGGGGAGCGGACAATCATGATACCCTACAAAAAAATATTGATCCCCACGGACGGGACGAACGACACCCGGGCCGCCATCACGTTTGCCCTTGGAATGGGAAAGATCACCGGCGCTGAAGTCACGGCGATGTGCGTGAACGATGTCAGCAACTACGCAATCCCCTGGGATGCATCCGCCCCGGACACGGATTCGCCTCACTACCAGGCATGCGAGAAAGCAACACAAACGGTGGTGGATCTGGGGGCGCAGATGAGCGTTGAGGTCACACCCCTAGTGGTCACTGGTATCCCCCTCCGGGAAATTATCGATGCCTCGAATAATTACGATCTTATCGTTATGGGCACCGCCGGCCGTGCCGGAGTCTCCCTCATGCTTCTCGGGAGCGTGGCACAGAAGGTCATACGGTTTGCGTCCTGCCCGGTGCTCGTTATCCGCGGCGATCAACCGGGCGGCCTCGCGTGTCACAGGATCCTGATCCCCACGGACGGGACCTCCATCACCCGGACCGCCATCACGCACGGGCTTGAGATGGCCCGGGCATTCAATGCCGAAGTGACCGCGCTCTCCGTGAGCACCGTACGGAGCATACCGATCTCTCTTGGAGGAAATGACGAACAATTTACCCCGGATTACTGCCAGACCGCCGTAGATTCTGTGGCCGATATGGGCCGGAGGCTTGGCATTGTGGTAAAACCCACGGTCGTCGCGGGGTCTGTCGCAAATGAGATCATTAGGGCTTCAACCGGTCATGACCTTCTTGTCATGGGTACGAACGGCCGCACCGGCTTTGAGTACCTGCGCCTCGGGAGCGTGGCCGAGAAGACGGTCCGGCATGCCCGGTGCCCGGTGCTCGTGGTGCGTGCACCCGAAACAATGCACCCGAAGATCTGATCCAGACCTTTGGGGAACCGGTCTGCCGGGAAGTTGTAAACGGCCTCCACTCTCCATATCATTCATTAAGAGGAAAACAGCCGGTTCTCCCGGTAAAAAAAAGAAAATTTCATTCCACCGGCACAAACTTCGTGCCGTAGTGGATGATCCCGCTCTCGCCATCGGTGGCGATCTTGCGGAACACGCTTTTGACCTTCATCCCGATCTTCGCTTTTGCCGGGTCCATGACGATCTGCGTCGTGATCTGTGGGCCTTCGTCAAGCTTCACAATCGCGAGCACGTAGGGGGTGAGCATCGAGTACTGCTCGGCCGCCGTGTGGATCACGGTGAATGTGACGACCGTTCCCTCGCCCTTAAACTTGTGCTCGACAATTTTCCCGGCCCGACGGCAGTCGGGGCAGAAGGTCCGGGGCGGGAAGAAGTGCCTGCCGCACGTCTCGCATTTCGTTCCCACCATGTTGTACCGCTGGGGGAGATGTCTCCAGAACCGTGCAACCGTCATGATTATACCCTCCCGAGAATGTGAACGGCAACCGTCGCGCCGGTCCCGCCCACGTTGTGCGTCATGCCGATCCTTGCGCCGTCGACCTGGCGCTTGCCGGCCGTACCGCGGAGCTGCTGGACAATCTCGCAGACCTGCTTGATGCCGGTCGCACCGACCGGGTGGCCGCAGGACTTGAGGCCGCCGCTGGTGTTCACCGGGATCTTCCCGCCAAGAGCGGTTTCGCCGTCAGCGGTGAACTTGCCGGCCTCTCCTTTCTTGCAGAAGCCGAGGTCTTCGATGGCGCAGATCTCTGCGATCGAGAAGCAGTCGTGCACCTCGACCATGTTGATGTCCTTGTGGGTCAGGTGCGCCATCTTAAAGGCACGCTGGCCGGCCGCAACGGTCGCGTCCAGCGTCGAGATGTCGCGCCGGTCGTGCAGCGCGATCGTGT